>JBAVTL010000606.1:0-2536 GCA_049696175.1 Anaeromyxobacteraceae bacterium | reverse complement strand
TCGCAGTCCTCTCCCTGCTCGCAGGCGCGATCGCGATCGCCGTCGCGCGCAGGCCGGCACCGCCCGACGCGAGCTCGGCCCGCGCCTCCGCGGAGCTCAGGCTCGCCGATCAACGGCTGCGCGAGGGAAGGCTCGCGGGCGGCGGCGACAGCGCGCTCGACCACCTGCTCGCGGCGAAGGGGGCTCAGCCGGCCGACCCGCGTGTCGCGGCGCGCCTGACCCTCGTCGCCGACAAGTTCGAGCAGCTCGGCGCGGGAGCGCTCACGCGCCAGAACTTCGGCGAGGCGGCGGTGCACTTCGAGGCGGCGCTGAAGGCCGATCCCGCCCGAGAGAGCGCGCGGAAGAGGCTCGCCGAGATCGCCGCCGCGAAATCGCCCGGTAGCGCCAGGCGGAAGTGAGCCGCGGTCACGGAATTGGTCGAGCCGGGGCCGGCTGCTAGGCTTTCCCCTCGGGGGGTGTGCGTGCAGGGACTCGCAGCGACCGGCGTTCGCTTCCTGGTGCTGGCGCTCGTCCTCGCGCTCGCGCCGCCGCGCGCCCGCGCCGCGTCGATCACCATCGAGGGCGGCGCCGTCGTGCTGGGACGTACCGAGTCGGTGCCGGTCGTCATCCGCGTCGCCGAGGTCCCCGGGACCGAGGACCGCCCGCTGCGGCTCGCGGTCAACGTCGGGAGCTTCTCCGAGCCGACGAAGATCGGGAAGGGGACCTACCGCGCGATCTACATCCCGCCCTCCACGCGCTTCCCCCAGCTCGGGTTGGTCGCGGTCTGGAAGGAGACGGGGCCCGAGGCGCAGCTCGACTTCCTGCGCTTCCCGCTCTTCGGCACCACCCGGATCGCCGTCACGACCAAGCGCGGCGCGGAGGTGCGCGCCAAGCTGGGGTTCGACGACTTCGGCCCCGTCAACTCCGACGCGACCGGGAAGGCCGCCCTCAAGGTGGCGGTCCCGCCCGAGGTGCTCTCGGCCGACCTCACGATCACCGAACGGTCCGGCGCGTCGGTGAAGAAGACCGTGCCGGTCTCCGTGCCGCCGTACAACCGGCTCACCGCGGCGCTGGTCCCTCACGCGGTGGTGGCGGACGGGAACGGCTGGGTGCGGCTCGACGTGCTCTACGCGCTGGGCGGCGCGAGCGTGCCGGCCGACCGGATCCACGTGGTCCCGAGCGTCGGGACGGCGAACATCCAGAGCGCGCAGGGCGGCCTCTACACCTACCGGTACGTGCCTCCCGCCGGGACCCGCGCCGGGGAGGTGACCTTCAGGATCACCGTGGACGGCGACCCGGTGGCCAAGGCCGCGGCGAGGCTCTCCATCGGGCTCCCGCCTCCAGCGCGCCTGCAGCTGCGCCCGCCCGCCGTGGCGCTCGAGGCGGGGACTGGAGAGACCGCGCCCGTCTCGCTGCTGGTGATGGACGCGACGGGCCTGGGGCTCGGCGACCAGCGTCCGGAGATCACCGCGAACGGCGTCCCCGTGACGCCGATCATCTACAAGGGCGCCGGCATCTACGAGACCCTCTACCGGGCCCCGGACGCCTATCCCGCCGGCGGCCTCGTCCAGTTCTTCGCGTCCGTGCAGGGGCCGAAGGGCTCGCCCATAGCCTCGACCGTCAACTACCAGCTCAAGGCGGCGCCGCGTCCCGGCGCGGTCGGCGCGCGGTTCGAGCCGTCCCCCGTCCCCGTGGGTGGAGCCACCGAGGCCCGGCTCCAGCTGGACGTCCGCGATCTCGCCGGGCTGCCGCTCGCGAAGGCGCAGCTCATCACGGTGGTGAGCGCGGGGAGCCTCGGGAAGCTGGAGGAGCGCGCGCCAGGCGTCTACGTGGCCACCTACAACCCGCCGGCGACGCTCCCCGACGGCGACGCGACGCTGCGGGTCCTGGACGCGAACGGCGGCTTCGAGCAGACCGAGCCGCTGCCGCTTCGGCAGGTTCCGCCCCGGCTGCTCGTCGGCGCCTCCGCCGGGTGGGCTCAGAGCCCCGGTGACGCCGCCGGTCTCCGCGTGGGGCTCGACGCCTGGGTGCCCTTCCGGCTAGGGCCCGCCAACCTCGCGGCCGGTGCCGCGGCCTCCTGGGGCATGGCCTCGCGCTCCGTCTCCGACCCGACGGGCACCCTCACGTCGCGCTCCACCGCGTCCTTCTTCCCGCTGTCGCTACAGCTCGCCCTCGAGGCGCTGACGGGCCGGAGGGTCTCGCTCTCCCTCGGGGCCGGCGCCGTCGCCGCCATGGGATCGTTCGAGAACACGCTGGGTGGACCGGCGCAGACTGGCTGGGGGCTCGGCGGCATGGGCTTCGTCACCGGCGCGTGGACGATGTGGAGGGGTCAGCTGTTCCTGGAGCTCTCGTACGCCCGCGTGCCCGTGGAGACCCCGGACTTCCGGCTCGATGCTGGCGGCCCGAGGGCGGCGCTCGGCTATCGCCTGGGGGTCCTCTGATGGCGCGCCGCCACGCGCTGGCGCTCGCCGCCGCCCTCCTGCTCCAGGGCTGCCCTCGCTCGACACCGCCCTCCGGCCCGGTCCCGCTGGCCATGCTCCCCGCGCAGGGGACCGGG
>JBAVTL010000605.1:0-2204 GCA_049696175.1 Anaeromyxobacteraceae bacterium | reverse complement strand
TGCGTGCGCGTGCGCCGCCCCCTCTCCCTCGTTGCTGCTTCTCGCGCGGAAACGCGCCTGGCGGCGGAGACGCGACGACCTGCGTCAACTCGCTGCGGGGCCGGGCGAGATGTGATGAATGGTCAGCGAGGGTTCGGGGGAGAGGGGCGAACCATTGCGACGAGGTCCTGAGCCGCGTGGACCCACGATGTGATGAACCATGAGAGGGGAGGGCTACTGCACCAGCCGTGACCGCGGCGACGTGGTGCCGAAGAAGTCGCCGCCTGCGACCCCCGCGCCGGGGCCACCGTCCACCACGTCGCAGCGGTGCTTGAGGAAGAAGGTGTGCTTCAGGAACGGGTCGGGCCACTGCGTGGCGGCCACCCCCGGGAAGTCGGCCAGGGTCGGCGCCGCTCCGCACTCCTCCACGGGCCAGTTGGCCGGCGGCCAGCTCCCCACGCTGGCCCCCGTGACGTAGCAGATGACGAAGGTGGCGTACCCGACGATCGGCGGGTTCCCGACGAACTTCGCGTTCATGCACGTTCCGCTGGTGGTGGATGGGGTGCACGGCTCGAAGTGGGCCGGCTCGCACCGGTCCACGTGCACCACGGGTGAGCTGACCTCGATGGGGACGTCCTTGAAGTACGGGTCCACAGAGATCGGCTGCAGCGCGTTGCCGTTGGTCACGGGGATCTCCGTGCCGACGGAGGTCTCGACGCAGGCGCTGAGGGCGGCCTTGATGTTCGGGACGCTGGCGGGCGCGTCGGGGTCCAGGCTCGTGAGCCCCAGGTTGTCCTGCCAGTCGCTGTTCAGCACGTAGTACCGCTCGCTGCAGCTGAGCGAGCCGTCCTCGTTGACCATGAGGCAGTCGGCGAAGACCGCCGGGAAGGCGCACTTCGCCTGGGCTGGACCGCCACCGACCGCGATCGATCTGGTCGAGACGTCCACGGTCGTCGGGGTCACGAAGGCGCCGCCGAAGGTGACAGGCACCGCGTTCGACCGCGAGGTCTCGCGCCCGGCCGCCACCTGCACGGCGTTGATGGTCCTGAGCTCCGCCGCCGTGCGCCCGGCGATGGGGGTGAAGGCGCGCCCGACCGCGTCCCAGTGGCCGAAGACGACGTCCGCGTTCGGGTCCACGACCACGTCGAGGCCGCTGTCGGTGGTGTGGAGCGCGGCGAGCGCCACGGCGGCGGCCTGACCGCTGGTGATCCCGGTCGCCAGGCCGTTCAGTTCGGCGGCGCCGGCCAGCGCGGCGCTGTCGGTGCCGTTCTGGAGCGCCCCGCGCACCGAGACCATCCTCCCCACGTTGAGCGCCAGGGCCAGCATGCTGCCGACCATGACGAGCCCCAGGACCGCCCAGATGAGGATGGCGCCACGCTCTCGCTTCAGTCCGGTGCGCACGGCCGCCTCACTCCCTGGGGACGGAGGGCGCGAGGCGGATCGCCTGCTGCGCCTGGCGCTGCGGCTCAACCAGGAGGACTGGCTCCGGAGCGGTCGCGGTCTTGCCCGCGAGGCTCTGGGCATAGGAGCGCGCCACGACGTCGGCCTCCTGGGTGTCGAGCGCCATGTTCGGCGGACGGGCCTTCTCGGCGGCCCGGACCGGCTGCGCCTGGAAGGCCGCTCGCTGTGAGCGGCCGAAGGTGGCCGTCAGGTGGTCCTGGGCACAGCCGGAGACCACGAGCCCCATGGCCAGCGAGGCCAGTGCGATGGACGTGCGCATCAGCTCCCTCCCCTCTCGGTTTCGGCGGCGGCGACGACGTCCGGGGGAACGGCCCGGTCCAGCGCGCGCGCGGTGTGCTCCAGGTTGGCGCGAGGCCGCGCGTTCGCGGGGTCGAGCCGCACGGACTCCAGGTAGAGCTCGAAGGCGCGGGGCAGGTTCCCGGCGAGCTCGTACGCGTAGCCGAGGTTGTTCAGCGACTGGGCGCCCGGGCCGGCGAGGTCGAACTGGCGCGCCGCGCTCGTGAAGTCGCCGGCGGCCGCCAGCGCGAAGCCGAGGTTGTTGCGGAGGCGCGGATCGTTCGACGCGGAGCGGAGCGCCTCCTCCAGGAGCGGGATGGCGTCCCGGGGGCGCCCGCGCACGAGCAGGGCGAAGGCGAGGTTGTTGCGGTAGCGGGCGTCGTCGGGCGCGAGCCGCTGCGCCTCGCGGTGATGCGTCAGCGCCTCCTCGGGGCGCCGGACCTGCTCGCAGAGGAGGGCCAGCTCGGCCTGCGCGGCGGCGCTGCGGG
>JBAVTL010000604.1:0-5298 GCA_049696175.1 Anaeromyxobacteraceae bacterium | reverse complement strand
GGCCTGGCTCGCGCTGGGGGCGCTCACGGGCGTCCGCGCGACGGTCTGGAGCCGTGCCGACGCTCTATGGACCGAGGCGACCCGGCGGTCGCCCGGCTCCGCGCGCGCGCACTGGAACCTGGGCTCTGCGCTCGATCGCCGCGGGGATCTCCAGGGAGCGCTCGCGTCCTTCAGCCGCGCGGAGGAGGTGGAGGCGGCGCGCGGCGATCCTCCGGATCCGCTCCTCCAGCAGAACGTCGCCAGCGTGCTGCGCCGGTCGGGCCGCGCCGCGGAGGCGCGGCGGGTGATCGAGCGCGCCCTCGCACGCGACGGCTCGAACGCCGGCCTCCACGACGATCTCGCCATCCTGCTCCTCGAGGCGGGCGACCCCGAACCGGCCGCGGTGCACGCGAGAGAGGCGATCCGGCTCGCGCCTGGCCACGCGCCGTTCTGGGAGACGCTCGCCGAGGTCGCCCGCGATCGCGGTGACCCCCGGGGCCAGGTCACCGCGCTGCGGCGGGCGGCCGAGCTCGATCCGCGGTTTCCGGAGCGGGACGCCGAGCTCGCGGAGCTCGAGGCCCGCCTCGGCAACGCCCCGGGGGCATGCGCGGCGTGGGATCGCGTCCTTCGCTGGAGCGCGGCCGGCCCCGTCCGCGCTCGTGCCGTGCAGCGGCGGGGGGCCCTGCGTTGCGGCGACGCGGACCCGGGGCCGGCTCTCTGACTCCGGTCGGCGCCTTTCACCCCGCGGTGACATTCCCCCTCCCGCAGCGCGGGAGAGGGAACGTCAGGGGGCCGCGTCAGCGCTTCGAGCCCCTCTTCTTCCCGCCGGCCGGCTTCCGGGCGGCGGGCCTGGCCTTCTTCCCGCCGGCGGCCGCCTTCTCTCGGAGCGCCGCCTGCGCCGCAGCGAGCCGCGCGATCGGGATCCGGTAGGGCGAGCAGGAGACGTAGTCGAGCCCGAGCTGGTGGCAGAACTCGACGGACGACGGATCGCCGCCGTGCTCGCCGCAGATCCCGAGCTTGATGCCCGGACGCCCGCGGCGCCCACCCTCGACGCCGAGCTTCATCAGGGCGCCGACGCCCTTCCGATCGATCGAGACGAAGGGGTCGATCGGGTAGATGTCCTTCGCGAGGTAGCTCGCCAACACCGGCCCGGTGTCGTCGCGGGAGAGGCCGAACGTCGTCTGCGTGAGGTCGTTGGTGCCGAAGCTGAAGAACTCCGCCGTCTCCGCGATCGCCTCGGCGGTGAGCGCGCCCCGCGGGACCTCGATCATGGTGCCGACCCGGTACTTCACCCTCCGCTTCCTGGAGAGGAAGACCTCCTCGGCGACGCGGCGGACCACCTTCGTCTGGTCGTCCAGCTCCTTCTTCTCGCCGACGAGCGGGATCATCACCTCCGGCTCGACCTTGCCGCCCTGCTCGGCGACGTCGCAGGCCGCCTCGAAGATGGCGCGCGCCTGCATCTCGGTGATCTCCGGGAAGGAGATGCCGAGCCTGCACCCGCGGTGGCCGAGCATGGGGTTGGACTCGGCGAGCTCCTCGATCCGCATCCTGATCTTCTCCACCGGCTTGGCGGTGGCGCGGGCGAGGTCGGCGATCCCCTTCTCGTCGTGGGGCAGGAACTCGTGGAGCGGCGGGTCGAGCGTCCGGATCGTGACCGGGCGGGCCCCCATCTCCTCGAAGAGGCCGCGGAAGTCGGCCCGCTGGAGGGGGAGGAGCTTGGCGAGCGCGGCCCGCCGCTCGGCCTCGGTCTCGGCGACGATCATCTCCCGCATCGGGCCGATCTTCCCCTCGCCGAAGAACATGTGCTCGGTGCGGCAGAGCCCGATCCCCTGGGCGCCGAACGCGACCGCCGTCGCCGCCTGATCGGGCTGATCGGCGTTCGCGCGCACCCCGAGCCGGCGCGCCTTGTCCGCCCAGTCGAGGAGCGCGGCGAACTGCCGGTACATCGGCGCGTCCTCCGGCTTCCGGCTCTTCTCGACGAGGACCTGGACCACCTCTGAGGGCTGCGTGTCGAGGCGGCCCTCGATGATCTCGCCGGCCGAGCCGTCGATGGAGAGCCAGTCGCCCTCGCTCAAGGTGCGCGGACCGCTCGCGGTGGTGACGGTCATCGTGCGGGCGCGGTAGTCGAAGGCGAGCGCGTCGCACCCGACGACCGCCACCTTCCCCATCTGCCGCGCGACGAGCGCCGCGTGGGAGGTCATGCCACCGAAGGCGGTGACGAACCCCTCGGCCGCGGCCATGCCGCGGATGTCCTCCGGGCTGGTCTCGTGCCGCGCGAGGACGACGGTCTCCCCGCGCGCCCGCCAGGCCTCTGCCTCGTGCGCGAAGAAGACGAGGCGGCCGCTCGCCGCCCCGGGTCCAGCCGGGAGCCCCCTGGCGAGGAGCTTCCCCTCCTTCAGCGCCGCCTTCTTCTTGTCGGCGTGGAAGATGGGGCGGAGGAGGTGGTTGAGCGCCTCCGGCTCGACGCGGAGGATCGCGTCGTCCTTGGAGATCAGCTTCTCGGCCGCCATCTCCGTGGCGATGCGCACCGCCGCGAGCCCCGTCCGCTTCCCGTTGCGGGTCTGCAGGACGTAGAGCTTGCCCTGCTCGATGGTGAACTCGATGTCCTGCATCTCCTTGTAGTGACGCTCGAGCCTCCCGCGGACCGACCCGAGCTGCTTCGCGATCGCCGGCCAGCGCCCCGCCATCTCGCCGATCTTCTGGGGGGTGCGGATGCCGGCCACCACGTCCTCGCCCTGCGCGTTGACGAGGAACTCGCCGTAGAACTCGTCGTCCCCGGTGGCCGGGTTGCGCGTGAAGGCGACGCCGGTGCCGGAGTCCTCGCCCATGTTGCCGAAGACCATCGCCTGCACGTTGACGGCCGTGCCCCAGTTCGCCGGGATGCCGTTCATCCGGCGGTAGGCGTTCGCGCGATCGTTCTCCCACGAGCGGAAGACGGCCCCGATGGCCTGCGCGAGCTGGGCGGACGGCTCGGTGGGGAAGTCGAGCCCCTTGCGCTTCTTGATGACGGCCTTGAACTCGGCGACCAGCTCCTGCAGCGCGTCCACCGGCAGCTCGGAGTCGTACTTCACGCCGCGCGCCGCCTTCTTGGCGTGCAGGATCTCCTCGAAGGGATCCATGTCCTCCTTCGACTCCGGCTTCATGTCGAGGACGACGTCGCCGAACATCGCGACGAACCGGCGGTAGCTGTCCCAGGCGAAGCGCGCGTTGCCCGAGCGCGCCGCGAGCCCAGCCACGGTCTCGTCGTTGAGCCCCAGGTTGAGGACCGTGTCCATCATGCCGGGCATCGAGACGCGGGCGCCGGAGCGGACGGAGACGAGGAGCGGGTTCTTCGTGTCGCCGAAGCCCTTGCCTGCGAGCTTCTCGACCTTCTTCATGGAGAGCGCGACCTCGCGCTCGAGCCCCTTCGGCAGCTTCTTGCCGGAGGCGTAGTACTCCGTGCAGACCTCGGTCGTGATCGTGAAGCCCGGAGGCACCGGGATCCCGATGTTGGACATCTCTGCGAGCCCGGCGCCCTTGCCACCGAGCAGGTCCTTCATGTTGCGATCGCCGTCGGCAGACCCACCGCCGAAGGAATAGATGCGCTTCGAAGCCATCCCTTCACCTCTCCTGGAGAGTTGCGTATTGGGTCTGCGGCGTCGCGCTCGCAGCCGAGGGTCGTCTTTGTAGCAAACGGACGCCGGGATCGGAACGCCAGAGATGCAGGGCCTGCGCGGAATATCGGGACCGGACGCGCGGCGACCGCGCCATCGCGCGCAGGCGCAAGGACGAGACGCAGAAACAGCGCCCGCCGCCGAAGACGCGGACCCGAGGGGGTGCTACATGACCCCGGCAGGGCGTTAGATCCGCAGCCCCTCGATCCGCGCCTCATCTCGCGCCGGCTCGACGTCCAGGATCTCGACGCGGTCGCCTTCGCGCCACTCGACGCGGGCGCGAGGCTCGTCCTTCGCCTTGCCGTACCGCGCGAGGATCGACGCCGCGAGCAGCCGCTCCTCGACCGTGGGCGAGCCCTCGACGAGGCCGAGCGGCCCCATGACGCCGACCGTCTCCAGCCGTGCGCGCCCGGGGACGTGGTGCTCGAGCAGGGCGTTCTCCATCTCGTTGCGCCCGACGATCAGCTTGGCGCGGGCCGAGATGCGGAAGTGGCGGCCCGCCGTGAGCAGGAGGACCTCCTGCTGCGTGATGCGCCGCCCTTCTCCCGCGGCCTCGCGCGCGGAGAGGAGATCGAAGAACTTCCTCGAGAAGCTCTCGTCGGTGAGGAAGCAGCAGCCTCCGGCCGGCTGTGGCCAGTCGGTCAGCCCCAGCTCGCGGGCGAGCGCGATCTGGCGCAGCCGTCCGCGGCCGCTGAGGTCGAGGAGCCGATCGCGATCGAGGAGCCCCTCCTCCTCGGGGATCGTGGGCTTCAGGAGCTTCGCCGAGAGCGGCCGGAGGAGGCGGCCGTCCATCCGGCTCTCGCGCTCGATGATCCGCAGCGTGTCGCGCCGCTGCGACTTGGGGCGCTGGCCCAGCACCTCGCCGGTGAAGACGAAGTCGGCTCCGTCCCGCTCCATGATCTCCTTCGCCCTGCGCATCATGAAGATCCGGCAGTCGACGCAGGGGTTCGCGTTGGCGCCGTAGCCGAAGCGCGGGTGCAGGATCATCTCGAGGTACTCCGGCCCCGAGATGTCGACCAGCTCGACGTCGGACTCGAGATCTGCCGCGGCGCGGAGCGCCTCGTTGCGCGGGATGCTCCCGTCCGCGCGGCCGCCCTTCCGCCGCTGGGTCTCGGTGATGCAGAAGCCCGTGTAGAAGGTGACGGCCTTGACCTCCACCCCTTGCTGCTTCACGAGCGCCAGCGCGAGCGTCGAGTCGAGCCCGCCAGAGATGAGGCCGATCGCCTTTGCCTTCCTGGTCATCAGGGAGCGGGATCTACCTCAGCGCGCCCGCTTCCGCACCCAGGAGCGCCATTTTCCGCCCTCCTCGAAGGTGGCAAGGTGCTCGTTGCGGGTCGCCTTGCACCACATCGGCATGTCGAGCGCGATGCCCGGATCGGTCGCGACGACCAGGATCACGGCGCCCGGAGGGAGCCCCGCGATCGCGCGCGCGGTCTCGACGATCGGAAACGGGCAGAGCCGCCCGGAGGTGTCGAGGGTGAGTGCCGGCTCGGGGAGCGGGTCGGGGCGCATCGCCCGACGTTGTTAACCCCGCGCGCCGCGCGGTTCAACGCCCGGCGAACCCTTGCCCGGCTTCCGACCCGAGGGTAGGCTGCCCGTCCGTGCAAGCCACCACCCCCTCCAGGCGCCCGCGTCTCGCGCCGCTCCTCCTCGCAGCCGCCTGCTC
>JBAVTL010000603.1:0-3675 GCA_049696175.1 Anaeromyxobacteraceae bacterium | reverse complement strand
GTCCGGGGGCTGGCGGGCCGACCGCCGAGGGCTCGGCGGCGCTGGTCGTCGGCGGCGGATGGGACGGGCGCTACGCGCTCCCGCCCGGCGTCGCGCTCTTCCCCTGCGGGGCCACGGCGCTCGCGGGAGGGATCGCCAACGACCGGCCGCCTTCGCTGCGGCTGCTCGACCGCGCCGGAGCGGTCGCGGCGGTCCTCGACGCGACGTCCCTGGCGATCTGTGCGGGCGCCCTGGAGGCGGCGCTCCCCTCCGCGGTGGCGGCTCTTGCGGACGCGTGCTGCAGCTGCACCGAAGGGAGCCCGGGCGTGCCGCCCGCGGCGCCGTGAAGCGCCCCCTCAGCCGGCGTTCTCGACGATCCACTTCCCCAGGAACTCGTCCTTGAGGATGTAGCCGTCCGCGCCGCACTCCTCGACGAGCCGCGCGATCCGCTCGCGCGCCTCCCCGGAGCAGAAGAGCACCTTGATCGACTTGAACATCTCGTTCTTCTTCACGAATCGGCAGAACTGGGCGCCGTCGACCTTCGGCATGTTGATGTCGAGCAGGATCAGGTCCGGCCGCGTCTGTCTCTTGAGGATGATCGAGGTCGCCTTCTCGGCGTCGGGCGCGTACTGGATCTCGAACCCCTTGGCCTCGAGCTCGGCCTTGAGGAGCTGGGCGACGATCTCGGAGTCGTCTACGATGAGCACCTTGCGGCGCCCCTCCAGCGCAGCCTGGACCCGCTTCGGGATCTCGTCCGGGGGCTCGAACGGGACGACGCCCTCGACCGCCAGGTCTGCCGCCTGCTTCTTCAGCTCCTCCAGCGTCGCCGCGCCGACGAGGAGGGCGCGCCCCTTGAAGCCGCGGTCGCGCAGGAGCGCGACGGCCTGCCTGGCGCGCGCTGCGTCCACGAGCAGCGCGGACGCGCCGGTGACCTGGGGCACGAGGGCCAGCGGGTCCCGGTCGAGGACGACCTGGTGGCCCGCACCCTCCAGCGCCATGCCAGCCATCTGGAGCACGATCTCGCTGTCGCAGCAGATGAGAATCTTCAAATCCGTCCCCTGAGAATGCTGCACACACTATCACCGTCTTGCTCCCCCCGGGCAGCCCGTCGATAATCGCCGGACGCATGGCGGGATCGCAGTTCACCTCATACGGCAACGCCGACACCGAGTCCGCCTCCCATAAGGGCGGCGCCGGCGACGCGTGGTTCTTCTGCCTCCGGATCCTCGGAGGCCGCTACGCGTTCGAAGCCCCGTTGGTGACCGAGGTCGTTCGCCTCGGGCCGCTGACCAGGCTGCCCGCGGCCCCGTCGTTCCTCCCGGGTGTGTTCACCCATCGTGGAGAGGTCCTCCCGGTCCTCGACATCGGACAGCTCGTGGGCCAGAGCCCGCTCCCCATCCGGCCGAGCACGCGCGCGGCGATCGTCCACTGCGGCCCGTGGAAGGTCGCCGTGGTGAGCGAGTCGGTCGAGGGGCTCGTCTCCATCCCGCGGAGGTCGATCGAGCCGCCGCCTGCCGAGTCGAGCGGCGTCGCCGAGTTCATGTCGGCCGTCGCGAGGGACGGAGAGGGCTCCATCGCCATCCTCGATCTCCCGCGGCTCGTCGAGGCCGCGCGCGCGCGCGCCGTTCCCTCCGGGGGCGCAGGCGCTTGAGCGATCCCCAGAACGAGATCCTGATGTTCCAGGTCGGGCCGCGCGTCTTCGCGACCGAGGTGTACGACGTGCTGCGGGTGGGCGCCGTGCGCGACGTCCCCGCCGAGACCCTGGTCATCGACAGCATCCTCGGCGCGCCGTTCGGGTGCGAGCGCGGGCTCGTCGTCGGCGGGCGGGGAGGCGACGCCGAGGTGACGCTGGTGATCGACCAGGTCCTCGGCATCCGCGCCGTCGGGGTCGAGGACCTCCACACGCTCCCGCCGTTCGCCGCGGTCGTGATGCCGTCCGCCGCGGTGACCGGATTCGTCGTCATCGACGAGGTGCCCACGCTCCTCGTCGATCTCCCCACGCTGATCCGCGAGCGGCTCCCCGCCGCAGCGGCGGCGCAAGCCTCGTGAGGTCCCAGATGCCCGATCCCTTCGCAGTGGTGAAGAAGCCCCGCGCCGTGAAGAAGCCCCCGCGCCCGGCGAAGAGCGGAAAGCGCGGCGCGAACGCCGCCGAGGAGGCGAGCCGGATCGTGGACGCCATCCGCGCCTTCTCGGAGAACCGGCTCGGCGATCGGCTCGACCTGGACACCTTCTCGGTCCCCGCGCACCGTCACATGGCCGAGGCGGTCAACGCCGCCGCCGATCACGTCGTCGCCCTCTTCCGCGAGGAGCGCGCCCGCGTCGAGGCGATCTCCCGCGGCGTCGACGAGGCGATCGAGGCCATGGTGCGGCTCGTGGTGCAGGGCGACCTCTCGGGCTCCGTGCGCATCGGGGTGACCGACGCCGCCCTGACGCCGCTGATCGCGGGCGTCGCCCAGGTGATGGAGACGCTCAAGCGGTTCGTCAGCGAGACGCGCGAGGCGGCGCTCCAGCTCTCCACCAGCGCGGCGGAGGTGCTCGCCGCGGCGACGCAGAACGAGTCCTCGACCAGCGCCCAGGCGAGCGCGATCCACGAGACGACCGCGACGATGGAGGAGCTGAAGGGCGCCTCCCACCAGATCGCCGAGAACGCGCAGATGGTCGCCTCCATCGCCGAGACGACCCTCTCCGGCGCCAGGACGGGGGAGGGGGCCATCAAGGCCTTCATGGAGTCGATGGAGAAGGTCCGGCACAACGCCATCGAGGTCGACGACGCCATCGCCAAGCTCTCGCGGCGCGTGGAGCGGATCGGCACGGTGGTCGAGGTGATCGACGAGATCGCCGATCGCTCCGACCTCCTCGCGCTCAACGCCGCGCTCGAGGGGGCGAAGGCGGGCGACGCGGGGCGCGGCTTCTCCATCGTGGCGGCCGAGATGCGGCGGCTCGCCGAGAACGTCATGGAGAGCACCAAGGAGATCAAGAACCTCATCACCGAGATCCGGGAGGCCACCCACGCGGCCAAGGAGGCGTCCGACGGCAACAAGCGGATGGCCTCGGAGGGGGAGAAGCTGGGCGGCAGCGCCATCACCAGCGTCGCCGGGATCCTGACTGGCATCCAGGACACCTCGGACGCAGCGCGGGTCATCCACCTCGCCACCCAGCAGCAGCGGACGGCGACCGAGCAGGTCGTCCTGTCGATGTCGGAGATCGAGGAGGTCACGCGGCAGGCCCAGACCGGCTCGCGGCAGGCGACCGGCGCCGCGTCGGAGCTGACGAAGCTCGCGGAGCGGCTGGCGGAGCTCGTGAAGCGCTTCAAGGTCGAGTAGCCCTCCGGGCGCCGCGGGATGTCCGAGGATCTCCGAAAGAAGCTCCTCCCAAAGTTCCGGGAGACGACGGCCGACCGGATCGAGAAGATCCAGGCGGCGCTGCTCGATCTCGAGAAGGGAGCTGGCGCACCGGACAACGTCCAGGAGCTGCAGCGGGAGCTCCACACGCTCAAGGGCGAGGCCCGGATCATGGGCTTCATCGGGATCTCGCAGGTGGTCCACGCGGCGGAGGACCTGCTCAAGGTGGTCCTCGCGGGCACGGCCCCGGAGGGGATCGACGCGCTGCTGAAGTGCTGCGACGCCATCCCTCCGATGATCGAGGCGCCCGCCGACGGCGGCCCCGAGGCGGCGGCGCTCGTCGAGAGGCTCGGAG
>JBAVTL010000602.1:0-2748 GCA_049696175.1 Anaeromyxobacteraceae bacterium | reverse complement strand
GGGGTGCGGATCCCGGTGACCGTCGGGGCCGCGTCCCGGATCTCGCTCTGCGTCGCGTTCCCCGCCGGCGCGGAGCCGCCGGACCAGACGGTCTTCGAGCGGCTGCGGCTCGAGCTGGAGGGGCGCGGGCAGGTGGAGCTCTCCACCTGCCGGTTCTTTGCGGAGCCGGCGCGCGAGGGCTGGGCCGGCCGGCTGGTCTTCCTGCAGGACGTCTACGACCTCCAGCGGCTCTTCCGCGACGGCGCCGTCACCAACCTCCGCGCCTGCTTCTCCAGCGTCCCCCTCGTGCTCGAGCAGCGGCTGGGGATCCGGCGCGAGTTCAAGGACTTCGTCGCCGACGCGGTCTACGACTTCTCGGTCCAGAAGCGCTTCTTCGACGACCAGGATCGGGTCCTCGCGGAGGAGCCGCCCCACGTCGCGCAGGCTGCGCGCGAGGCGATCCTCGCGTCGGAGGGGCCCAGGTTCAGCGCCTTCGTCGAGGACCACCTCGCGAGGCTGGAGGCGCAGACCCGCGGCTTCACGCGCGAGGAGCACGAGCGGCACGGCTTCTACTTCCGGCGGATGGTCTGGCCGTTCATCCTCGGCTCGGCGATCCTCGAGCGGACCAACCTCAAGCCGCGCGGCTACGCCGGCGACGCCGAGATCATGCGGCTGTTCTACGAGAACCGGCACGAGGGCCGGCTCCTCTTCGACCAGCTGCTGCACAAGCACGCCGTGGAGCACGCCGGCGCCCAGGCGGTGCGCAACCGGCGCCGCATGATCCCGGGGGTCCTGCGCGAGGTGCTCGAGCGCTTCCCGCGCGCGGGGCCGAGCGGGTTCCGCATCCTCTCGGTGGCCTGCGGTCCCGCGTGGGAGCTGCAGGACCTGTTCCGCACGGCCGACGACTTCGGGCGCTTCCACTGCGCCCTCCTCGACCAGGACCCAGAGGCGCTCGCGCTCGCGGCGGCGGGGATCCGGCGGATCGAGGCCGCGCGGGGCATCGGGATCAGCGCCGAGTACGTCGCCGAGTCGGTCCGCACCATGCTGCGGGTCCGCGACCTCGGCGCCCGCTTCGGCCGCCACCACTTCGTCTACTCGATGGGGCTCTTCGACTACCTGACCACGCCGGTCGCGCGCGCGGTGCTCGCGCGGCTATGGGAGCTGGTGCTCCCCGGCGGGGCGCTGCTCGTCGGGAACTACCACCCAGGCTGCCGCAGCCGCACGTACCTCGAGTACTGGGCCGACTGGTCGCTCTACTACAGGAGCGAGGAGGCCTTCCTGGGGCTGGCGGCGGGGATCGAGGGGGCGAAGGTCTCGCTCCAGTTCGAGGAGACCCGGTCGCAGATGTTCCTGCGGCTGGAGCGCACCTCCCCGGGGGCGCGATGAGCGTCGACGGCGCCACGTCCGCCGCGAGGCAGCGCGCGTCGACCGCGAGCGAGGCGTTCCGCCGCTACCAGGACGCCCTCGTCCACCGCTGGCTCGGGACGGTCCTCGCGATCGGCTTCACCCTCATCCCGCTCTTCTTCCTCCTCGACCTCCTCTCGGTGCCGCGGGCGCTGCTCCCGCGGTTCGCGGTCTACCGCGCCCTCTCGACCGCGTGGTGCATCGTCCTCTTCTTCGTCACGCGGCGCACGCGGCCGAGGGGCTGGTCGTTCGTCTACGGTCACCTGGCCGTGATCGTGGTCGCCGGGTCGAACGCGCTGATGACGGTGGAGCTCGGCGGCTTCGACTCGCGCTACTACGCGGGGCTCAACCTCGTCATCGCGGCGATCTCGCTCCTCCTCCCGTGGCGCCCGATCCACTCGGTCGTCAACGGCTCGATCGTCGTCGCGATCTACGTCGGCCTGAACGCGGCCTTCGGCGGGCCGTTCCGGCTCGAGCACCTGGTCGGCAACCTCTTCTTCATGGTCGCGACGGTCGTGATCGCGGTGGCGCTCACCTACGTGCGGCTGGAGCTGGTGCGGAAGGAGTTCGAGGTCCGCTCCGAGCTGCTGGACGCGAACGCGCTCATGGCGCAGTCGCGCCAGGAGCTGGCGGAGGCGCGCGACGCCCTCTGGGGCGAGATGGAGGTCGCGAAGCGGATCCAGACGGCGCTCCTCCCAGGCGACCAGCGCGCGGGGCCGTACGCGGTGGCCGCGGCGATGCTCCCAGCCGCCGAGGTGGGCGGCGACTACTATGACGTCCTCACGGCCCCCGGCGGGCGCCGGTGGATCGCGGTCGGCGACGTCTCCGGGCACGGCGTCGAGTCCGGCCTCGTCATGATGATGACGCAGACGGCGATCCTGTCCCTCGTGCGCCAGGACCCGGCGCTCGGTCCGGCGGGCGTCTACCGCGCCGTCAACGGCGCCATCTGCGAGAACCTCGCGCGCCTCGACGGCCACCGCTACATGACGCTCAACGTGGTCCGGCTGGACGACGAGGGGCTGACGCTCGCCGGGAAGCACCAGGACGTCCTCGTCTGGCGCGAGGCCGGCCAGCGCGTCGAGACCGTGGCGAACGAGGGCGCCTGGATCGGCGTCGTCCCGGACCTCGGCGACTCCTCGCCGGAGCTCTTCGTGCCGCTCGCGCCCGGGGACGCCGCGCTCTTCTTCACCGACGGGATCACCGAGGCGCGCGACGCGGCCGGGGAGATGTACGGCGAGGAGCGGCTCGCGCAGGCCCTCGCGCGCGCGGTCCCCCTGCCGCCGGCCGCCGCGATCGGCGCCATCCTGGAGGAGGTCACCAGGTTCGCGGCCGCTCAGGACGACGACAGGACCGTGATGATCGTGC
>JBAVTL010000601.1:0-2983 GCA_049696175.1 Anaeromyxobacteraceae bacterium | reverse complement strand
CGGCTCGACGCGCTGGCGCGGGCGACCGACACCAGGATCTTCGTCATCAGGCCGGATCGGACCGCGCTCGCGGACTCCGCCGGGCGGCACAACATCGGCGAGTCGCCGCCGGCGCTGGAGCGCGACCGGCTGGAGATCGCCGAGGCGGCGCGCGGCCGGGCGCTCCCGTCCCAGGTCCTCTTCGAGGGGCGCGACGGGCGGCTCTACAAGACCGGCTACGCCCCCCTCATCGCCGAGGACGGCGAGATCGTGGGCGTGGTCGGCGCCGACGGCACGGCCGCCTCCTTCGCGACGCTGCGCGGGTTCCGGCGGCTCCTCGTGGCGCTCGGGGTCGGTGGCGCGCTCCTGGCGGCGGGGCTCGCGGCGCTGGCGGGGCTCTCCCTGACGCGCCCGCTGATGAAGCTCACCGAGGCGGCGGAGCGGATCGGGAGCGGCGACCTCGCGACGCCGCTCTGGCACCGCGTGAGGAAGGACCAGATCGGCCTGCTCCGCGACACGCTGGAGGAGATGCGCAGCTCCCTGCTGGCGCGCGACGAGGAGCGGGAGACGCTGCTCGCGGGGATCGCCCACGAGATCCGGAATCCGCTCGGGGGCATGGAGCTCTTCACGGGGCTCCTGGCGGAGGAGCTCTCGGGCCGCCCCGAGGCGTCCCACGTGGACCGGATCCGGATCGAGCTGAGGACGCTCTCGCGCGTCGTCGACGAGTTCCTCGACTACGCGCGGGCGCGGCCGCTCCAGACCGAGCCGTGCGAGCTCGAGGGGCTCCTCGCCGAGGTGGGGGTCCTCGTCCAGCCGATCGCCGCGGAGCGCGGGGTCCGCGTGGTCACCTCCGCGCACGGGCGCTGCGCCGCCGATCGGGAGAAGCTGCGCCGCGCCCTCCTGAACCTCGCGCGGAACGCGGTGGAGGCCTCCGGCGACGGCGCCGAGGTCGAGATCGCCGCGCGCGTGGAGAGCGGCGGCGGCGCGGTCATCGAGGTCCTCGACCGCGGCTCGGGGCTGGGGCCGGAGGCGCGCGAGAAGCTCTTCCGCCCGTTCTTCACCACCAAGGAGCGGGGCACGGGGCTGGGGCTCGCCCTCGCCAAGAAGGTCGCCGACGCACATCGCGGGACGCTGGAGCTGCTGCCGCGCGAGGGCGGCGGGACGGTCGCGCGGCTGAGGCTGCCACCCGACGTGCAAGGGGGCGACCGCTGATCCGCACCACGAAATACCGCCGCTGGCCCCTCGTCGCCGCGTTCGGAGTCGCCGGCATCACGCTCGTGGCCTCGGCGTGGGTGATGGTCGCCGCGATGCGGGCCGACGCCCTCCGGAGCGCGCAGGCTCAGGTCGGGGCGATCGGGGCGCTGAAGGTGGCGGCGATCGAGTCGTGGATCGGCGATCGGGTGGTCGCCACCCGGTACGCCTGCACCTATCCCGTGGCGGTGAGCGCGAGCCGCGCAGCGCAGGCCGGCCCCGTGGCTCCGGTGCTGAAGGCCCATGTCGTGGAGGTCTTCGACCACTTCGCCCGCCGCTGGGGCTATGAGCTCGTGGGGCTGCTCGACGGGGCGTTGACCCCCATCGCCCTGGCGGGCCCCGACGCGTCCGCGCCGATCGGCATGGATCGCGCCTTCCTCGAGTCGGCGCTCGCCGATCCAGGGCGCACCGCGGTCCGGCTACTGGTCGGGCCGGACGCGCACGGCACGCTGGAGGTGGCCGTGGCGGGCTCGGACGGCGAGCGGGGCGTTCACCTCTGCGTCCTGCGCGCCGAGGCGACGCCCCTCGTCGAGGGTGCGCTGGAGACCTGGCCCATCCCGAGCGCGACGGGGAGCGCCGCGCTCCTCCGCGCGGAGGGGGAGTGGGCGGTGGCGATGCTCCGGAGGCAGGAGCGTCCGGTGGGCGGCTTCCTTCGCGTCCCCCTCGCGGAGCGGGACCGGGCGATCGTGCGCGCCGTGCGCGGCGAGCGCGGGCTCATCGAGGGGACGGACCGGTTCGGCGCGCGCATCCTGATCCAGGCGCTGCCCATACCGGGGACCGACTGGCTCCTCCGGACCCGGCTCGATCGCGACGAGATCCTCGCGCCCCTCCGGAGACCCACGACCGCGATCGTCGGGCTGGTCGTCGCCTTCTTCCTCGCAGGCGGCGCCCTGCTGGCGCGCTGGTGGCATGACGAGGGGCTGCGGGCGGCGGTCCAGCGGGAGCTGAACCAGAGCCGGGTGCGGCTCGAGCTCTCGCAGCGGATGGCGGGGCTCGGACGGCTCGCGGCCGGCGTCGCGCACGAGGTCAACAACCCGCTCTCCTCGGTGATCGCGAACCTCGCGTTCGTCGCCGAGGAGCTCCCAGGCGCGCCGCTCGAGGTGCGGCAGGCGCTGCGCGAGGCGCGCGACGGCGCCGATCGCGTCGCGGACGTCGTGCGGGGGCTCAAGACCTTCTCCCGCCCCGGGGACGTCGCGCGCGGCCCCGTCGACGTGCGCGAGGAGCTGGAGTCGGCGATCAGGCTCGCGCGCCACGAGCTGCGCCACCGCGCGAAGCTGCAGGTCCAGCTGGATCCGGTCCCGCTCGTCGCCGCCGACGCGCACGAGCTGGGGCAGGTCTTCCTCAACCTCCTCGTCAACGCGGCGCAGGCCGTCCCGGAGGGACGCGCGGAGGAGCACCGGGTGACGGTCGTCTCGCGCGCCGACTCGCGGGGATGGGCGGTGGTGGAGATCGGCGACAACGGCGCGGGGATCGCGCCGGACGTGCTCGATCGGATCTTCGAGCCGTTCTTCACGACCAAGCCGCTCGGCATCGGGACGGGGCTCGGCCTCGCGATCGCCCACGGGATCGTGACCGATGCGGGGGGGAGGATCGAGGTGGAGAGCGAACCGGGGCGGGGGAGCACCTTCCGCGTGCTGCTGCCGCCGGTGCCTGTACCGGCACCGGCACCGGCGCCGAAACCCGCCGCGGCGGCCGTTCAGGGCGTGGCGAGCGCCGGGGTGCCGGGGTCCGGCACGCGCGAGGGGGCCCGGGC
>JBAVTL010000600.1:0-3036 GCA_049696175.1 Anaeromyxobacteraceae bacterium | reverse complement strand
CCTCCAGCTCGCCCTCGAGCCTCCGCACGTCCGCCGTGCGGGCGGCGAGCGCCGCGCGGGCCCCGCGCGAGACGAGGAAGAAGGTGACCGCGACCAGGACCGCGGCGAGCGTGACGACGGGCAGGAGGTTGTCCATGCGGCGGTAGCTCCGGGAGGGGGGCCCCATGGCTACCCCAGGATGGTCGCCTTGTGAAGCGGGGCGGAGTGAGGGATGTTCCCCCGCGCCTTGCTGCGCCGCCTCGCCACCCGGATCTTCCTCACCTTCGCCGTCGCCCTCGGAGCCTTTGGCGCCGTTGCGGCGTTCGGCGCGCTGCGGCTCCACGACCTCGGGCGGGAGCTGCGGCTGCTGTCCGGCGGCTACCTCCCGCTGACCCGCGTCGCGGCGCAGCTCGAGGTGAAGGACTGGGCGACGCCCCGCGCGCTGGAGGCCCGGGCGCTGGACCCCCGCGCGCGCCGCGTCTGGCTCCCGGTGGTGCGCGCGCAGTTCCCCGCCCTCGTGAAGGAGAAGATCGAGGAGGGGCGCCGCTTCGTGCGCGAGGCCCGGCCGCTCGCGGGCGGGGACGACGCGCGCTTCCTCGACGAGGTCGACGGCCGCCTCAAGGGGCTGGGCTCACGCTGGGCGGAGTACGACCGCGCCGCCGGGGCGCTCTTCGACGCCCTGGAGGGCGGCACCGCCGCGACGGACGTGGACGCGCGGATCCAGAGCGTCCGGACGCTGGAGAAGGGGCTGTCGCTCGACGCGAAGCTGCTGCGCGCCGCGCTCGAGAGCCGGGTGGGCGACCGCTTCGTGGCGGCGGAGCGCGCGGAGGCCCGCACCGTGGCGCTCATCGCCCTCTGGTCCCTCGTGGCCCTGGCCATCGGCGTCGGGGCCGCGCTCGTCTCCCAGCGCCTGCTCGCGCCGATCCAGCGGCTCACCGAGGGGGTCAAGGCGGTCGCCGCGGGGGACCTCACGCGCGAGGTGGAGGTCCGCGGGTCCGACGAGCTAGGGGTGCTCGCGCGGGAGTTCAACGCGATGGCCGCCTCGCTCGATCGCCAGCAGCGCGACCTGCGCAACGCGGAGCGGCTCGCGGCCGTGGGGCGGATCTCCGCCCAGATCACGCACGAGATCCGGAACCCGCTCAACGCGATCGGCCTCAACGCGGAGCTCCTCTCCGAGGAGCTCGCCCGCCTCGCCCCGCCCCCCCGCGAGGCCGCGGTCCTGGTCGCCGCCATCTCCCGCGAGGTGGACCGGCTGGAGGGCGTCGCCGAGGAGTACCTCAAGTTCGCCCGGCTGCCGCGCGCGACGCCGACCACGCTAGACCTCGACGAGCTGGTGGCGAGCCTCCTGGAGTTCCTCGGGCCCGAGCTCGCGGCGGCGAAGGTCGCGGTGAGCCGCGACCTCGCGCCGTCCCTCCCGCCGGTGATGGGCGACGAGGCGCAGCTCCGGGCCGTCGTCCACAACCTCGTCCGGAACAGCCGGGAGGCGATGCCCGAGGGCGGGACGCTGACGGTCCGGACGCGGCAGGCCGACGGGGGGATCGAGCTCCGGGTGGCCGACACCGGCGGGGGGATGCCCCCCGAGGTGCTGGCCCACGTCTTCGAGCCCTTCTACACCACCAAGGAGCGCGGCACCGGCCTGGGACTCGCGTACGCGAGCCGGGTGGTCGCCGAGCACGGCGGGACGATCCAATGCGACAGCAGCCCGGGACGCGGCACCGAGTTCACCCTTCGCTTGCCGGCGGCGCCGCTGGCGCCGCGGCCATGAGCGGGCGCCCGTTCGGCGACGCGGAGCGGTCGCGGCTCTCCAACGGGGTCCGCATCCTGACCGTCCCCGCGCCCGCGCTCCGGACGGCGATGATCGCCGTCTACGTCCGCGCCGGCTCGCGCCACGAGGCGCGGCCGGTGAACGGCGTCTCGCACTTCCTCGAGCACCTCTTCTTCCGCGGCTCCGAGGGCTACCCCGACAGCAACGCGCTCAACGCGCTGGTGGAGGGGGTCGGCGGGAGCCTCAACGGCCTCACGGCGCGCGACCACGGCTGCTACTACACGCCCATCCACCCGGACAGCGTCGGGACGGGGCTCGCCATCGTCGGCGACCTCCTCCGCCGCCCCCTGCTCCGCGAGATCGGGATCGAGCGCCAGGTGATCCTCGCCGAGATCCTCGACGAGGTGGACGCGGACGGGCGGGACATCGACCCTGACAACATCGCCAAGCGGCTCATCTTCGGGCGCCACCCCCTCGGCTTCAAGATCGCCGGCTCGCGCACCGGCGTGCGGCGCCTGCGCGAGCGTGACTTCCGGGAGCACCACGCCCGCTGCTACACCGGCGCCAACCTGGTGGTCGCGGTGGCCGGCCCGGTCCGGCCGGGCGAGGTGAACGCGCTCGTCGAGGAGCACTTCGGCAAGTTCCCCAAGGGCCGTCCGACCACCGAGGCGGCGCCGCCGCCCTGGCCCAGAGGCCCTGTCGTCGAGTGGATCGACCACGACGACGCGCAGGTGGAGCTCGAGCTCTGCTTCCCCTGCCCGCCGGAGCACGACCCCGACTTCCCGGTGCACCTCTGCCTGCGGCGCATCCTCGACGACGGCCTCTCGTCGCGCCTCCCCTTCGAGGTGGTCGAGCGGCGCGGGCTCGCCTACGCGCTCCACGCCAGCATCGACACCTTCGCCGACGCCGGGCTCCACGTCATCGACGGCGCCTGCGCGCCTGGCAAGGCGAGCCGCACGCTCGCGGAGATCCTGAACGTCCTCGGGCGGCTCGGCGAGGAGCAGGTGGCCGAGGAGGAGCTTCGGCGCGCGCAGCGGCGCCACCGGATCCAGCTCGAGTTCTCGCTCGACAGCGCGGCGGACCTCGTCGGCTGGTGGGGCACCGGCGAGGTCGTCGCCGGTCCGGAGCGCTTCGAGGACCGCTGCCGGCGGGTCGAGGCGGTGACGCTCTCCGACGTGCAGCGCGTGGCGCGGAAGACCTTCGCCCGCTCGAAGCTCGTGGCGGTCCTCGTCGGCTCGGCGCCGAAGCGCGAGCGCGCCGCGCTGGAGAAGCTGCTCGCCGCGGCCGCGGCG
>JBAVTL010000599.1:0-15083 GCA_049696175.1 Anaeromyxobacteraceae bacterium | reverse complement strand
CGCGACGCGCGGGCTGCCGCCAGGCACGACGCCGATCGTGCTCGCGCACGGCCCGAAGACCGCGGACCGGCTGCGAGCGCTCGATCGGCCGGCGCTCTGCTTCTCGGGGCACACCCACGGCGGTCAGGTCGTGGTGCCCATCCTGACGCCGCTCTACCTGTTCGCCGTCAAGCACGAGCCGTACCTGCGCGGCCGGTTCCAGCTCGGCCGCGTGCAGCTCTACGTGAACAGCGGCATCGGGTACTCGGGGCTGCGGGTGCGGGTGAACTGCCCGCCCGAGGTCACGCTCGCGACCCTGCGCGCGGCGTAGCCCCGGGCGCTGTCGTCCCTCGGCGCGCCGCCTGCGGCCCGCGGCCCGCTACGACACCGCGGCGCCGCTCTCGTCCACGCGCACGCGCTCGTTGGCCGGGCCGCGCCAGACGCTACCCGCGATGACGCGCGCAGGGAGCCACGGATAGCGCGCCAGGGCCTCGGAGGAGACGAAGACGACGGGCGACGGCCTGGGCGCGTCTGGCGTCGCGACCGGCATGCCCTCCTCGTTGAGCGCGATCGGTGGATGGGTGCGCTGCTCGCTGGCGGGAGCGCCCTGACGGCGGCGGCCGCGACGGCCCTGCTTCGGGCCCTGACGGTGTTGTCTGTTCAAGTCTGAGCGTCCTCTGGGAAGGCGGCTCCGGAGCTCAGGAGCCAGCGGCACCACGCGGCCGCAGAGGGCCGTCGATGGATGGAGTCTTATTACGCGGTCTCGGTCTTCGCTTCAAGATATAGGAAATCTTAACGATGGCCTTCACTCCGCTCAACGCCCTGAGCTCGTTCATCGCGGTCGCGCGCCACCGCAGCTTCGCTGCCGCGGCCAGGCACCTCGGCGTCTCCACCTCCGCGCTGAGCCAGTCAGTTCGGCAACTGGAGGCACGCCTCGGCGTCACGCTGCTGACGCGGACGTCGCGGACCGTGGCGCTCACGGACGCGGGGCAGCGGCTGCTCGAGAACGCGGGCGCGGCCGTCGACCAGGCGCTTGAGTCCCTGAAGACGGTGGCCGACAGGCCCGGTGAGATCACCGGCCGGGTCCGGCTCTCGGTCCCGTCGCTGGCGGTGGAGCTCATCCTCGCTCGACTGCTCCCTCGGTTCGCCGAGCTCCACCCAAAGGTGGAGGTGGAGGTTCGGGTCGAGAACAGCCTCGTGAACATCGTCGCGGAGGGGGTAGACGCGGGCATCCGGCTCTCCGAGGCCATCGAGCGCGACATGGTCCAGGTCCGCCTCACGGGGCCGGGCCGCTTCGTCGTGGCAGGCGCTCCGTCCTACCTCGCGCGACGAGGATCCCCGCAGACGCCGCAGGACCTCCTCCAGCACGCCTGCATCGGCATCCGCGCCTCCGGTGGAGAGCGCTACGCCTGGGAGCTGGAGCGCGGGAAGAAGACGTGGCGCGTTCCGGTCGAGGGACCGGTCATGACGACCGATCCCGAGCTCATGCGCCTCGTCGCGGTGGCTGGGGTGGGGCTCATCTATGCGTTCGAGCCGCTCGTCGCCGACGACCTGCGCCAGGGTCGCCTGCGGCTCGTCCTCGAGCCGTACGCCGCCGCCGTGCCCGGGTTCTTCCTCTACTTTCCCAGCCGGGCGCAGGTCTCGCCGGCGCTGCGCGCGTTCGTGGACGTCGCGCGCGAGCTGGCGGGGGAGTCGAAGCGGCGGAGGAGCTGAGCTGCTCGACGACGGCTCAGGGGCTGGCTGCGCGTCCACCGCAAGGGCTGGCCTGCGCGGGGCAGGGCGCCTCGCTCACGTCGCGCCAGAGCTCGACCAGGATCGGCAGGACGGCCGACAGCGGCATGTGGCCGGCAGCGCGGCGGTCCCAGACCGCCGAGAGGTCCGCGCTGAGCGGCTGCTCCCTGCAGACGACGATGCGCCCGGCCCGCTCCGCCTCCAGCGCGTCGCCCTCGTGGACGAGCCCGGCGCACAGCCCGGCGCTCACGAGCTCGAGGACGGCCCCCGGGTGATCCACCTCGATGAGGCGAGACGGGTGCCGCGCGTGCTCCCGCGCCGCCCGCCCGCAGAAGGAGTCCTCCGCTCCCACCACCCAGGGCGACTCCAGGACGTGCGCCCAGCCGCGCTTCGCGATGGCGTCGCGCCAGGCCGCCGGGGCCGCGACGTAGGCGGTGAGGACCTTCAGGCGGAGGCGCTCGAGCTCCTCGCCCTCGACGTGGCCGACGACGATCCCGAGGTCGAGGCGGCCGGCGCGGACGTCCTCCTTCACGGAGTCCGACGTGCCGTGGTGCACCTCGACGAGGAGCGCGGGGTGCTTGGACGAGATCCGAGCCATCAGCTCGCCGAAGCGGAGCTGACCCGGGTTGACGGTCGGGATGAACGCCGCCGCGGGGATCCCGAGCCGCACCCGGCCTCCCACGCTCCCCGAGAGCCGCCCCGCGGAGGCGAGCAGTCGAGCCTCGGCGTCGAGCACCCGCTCCGCCTCCGGTAGGAGCGCGGCCCCCGCCGAGGTGAGCTTCATCCCATGAGGCGTGCGATCGAAGAGCTGGAGCCGGACCTCGTCCTCGAGGGCCTTGAGCTGCGCGCTCACGGCCGGCTGGCTCAGGAACAGCGCCTGCGTGGCGCGGGTGACGCTCCCGGAACGCGCGATCGCGATGAACGTCCGCAGCAGCTGCAGCTCCATCCGGCGAACCTACCACGTGGCCATTCGCGCGACGGATAGCGGGGCTCCGACATTGCGATTGGCCGTTCAGCCCGCGTGGAAGGTACACGCCTCCCACGCGGAAGGCTCCGCGACGACGTCGCCTGCGCGGCGCCACTCAACGACGAGAGGAGTCATCGGATGATGGACCACGGAGGCGGTCACGGCGGGACGAGCGGTCACGGCGGCATGGCGAAGATGATGGAGATGATGAAGCGGCTGCCGGCCGGCGTCGCCTCGCCTTCGGGCCACTACTGGTGCGCGATGTGCAAGAAGATGTTCGCGCTGAGCGAGCCGGTCTGTCCGTACATGCCGACCATGTGCGTGAACACGCCGGTGCCCATCGAGACCTCCCCGCCGGGCTCCGCGGCGTTCTACGAGCGGATCGGGCTCTTCTACCCGAAGCTGGTGCAGCGGCTGCTCGCGGCGGCGGTCCGCGACGCCGGGGAGCTGGAGCCGCTGGGCGTCGCGTTCGCGGAGGACTTCCTCGCCGACCTCGCCGAGTGGAACGTGCAGCTTCAGGCCAGCCCCATCGAGACGGTCAAGGCGTTCCTCATCTACACCTCCGGCTTCGACGCAGCGCTGCGCACGTCGGACGCTGGCCTCACGCTCTACCTGATGGACGCCGACTCGCTCTGGGGCGAGGACATGCCGGCGAAGAGACGCAGCAAGGCGGTGCTGCTGGCCGGCGCGCAGCGCGTGGCGCAGGCCGTCGCGGTGGCGGCGCCGCTCGACCTCCACTTCATGTCCGTCACGAGCGGCGAGATGGGTCGGTACTTCTGCGCGCAGTGCAACATGTTCTTCGAGTACGGCCAGCCCCAGGACCACGTGACGTGCCCGTTCATGTCGCAGAAGTGCAAGTTCCGGCCGGTGCCGATCTCCGAGCTGATGGCGCGCTCGGAGCCGGGCGGGCAGGGGCGCGGGGCGCCGTTCGCGATCGACGCCCTGACCAAGGTCTACGCGGTCTCGCCGAGGCTCTACCGCCGCCAGCTGCAGAGCGCGATCGATCGGGGCTTCGACAAGGCCGCCGCGCGGGAGGTCCTGTCAGCGGGGCTCGCGAGCTGGGGCTTCGACCTGACCGACGCCGGGAAGCTGTCGGCCCTCTGGCGCCAGCTGGGGATCGAGTGAGGTGAACACGGAGCGACCCCGGCCGTGCGCCCGTTCAAGGGCACGGCCGGGGCCGGATCGCGCGGTCCGTCGGCGACCGGCTAGAAGGCCACCCGCGAGAGCCCCCAGGCCACCATCGTCGAGACCCCCACCCCGATGAAGCCGGGGATCATGAAGCTGTGGTTGAGCAGGTACTTGCCGATCCGGGTGGTGCCGGTGCGGTCCATGTTGATGGCCGCCAGATCCGACGGGTAGAAGGCGAAGAAGAAGTAGGCGTAGCTGGCCGGCAGGAGCCCCAGGATCAGGGTCATCGGGAGCCCGAGCGCGAGGCCGAACGGGACCATCACCGCCAGCGTCGCCGCCTGGCTCTTCACGAAGGCAGACACCGCGAACATGGCGAGGCCGAACGTCCACGGAGCCACCTCGACCATCGCCTTGATCTTCTCGATCAGGAACGGCTTGTTGGCGGTCACGAAGGTGTCACTCATCCAGGCGATCCCGAAGATCGACACGACCGCGATCATGCCCGCGTTGAAGACGCTCGACTTCGAGATGTCGTAGGCCTTCACCTTCGTGGCGAAGAGGATGAAGGCGCCGAAGGCCAGCATGACGATCTGGACCACGGAGGTCATGGCCAGCGGCTTCCCGTCGACCTTCGGCAGCAGCCCGAGCTTGAAGAAGTCCTGATCGAGGGCCAGCGCGACGATGGTCACCACGCCGGCGAGGAAGAGCCCCACCGAGAGCTTCGCCTTGAGTGGAAGCTCCTTGTCCAGGGTGGTGACCGAGACGTCGAGCGACTTCCTGAACTCGGGGTCCTGGAGCCGCTGCTGGTACTCGGGGTCGACGTTCAGGTCGAGCCCGCGGTTGACGCTCCAGGTGGCGGCGGCCAGGACGCCGATGATGCCGGCAGGGATGGTGATCTTGAGGATGTCGAAGAGCGAGATCGGCTGCCCGGCCTTGATGGCGAAGGCCATGAAGGTGGTCACTGCGGCCGCCACCGGGCTCGCGGTGATCCCCATCTGCGAGGCGACGCTGGAGATCGCCATGGGGCGCTCCGGCCGGATGCCGGTGCGCA
This sequence comes from Anaeromyxobacteraceae bacterium, assembly GCA_049696175.1. GTDB lineage: Bacteria > Myxococcota > Myxococcia > Myxococcales > Anaeromyxobacteraceae > DATIVK01. Next base: position 10,227 of record JBAVTL010000599.1, on the reverse strand, counting down.
CCGCGACGTCGGCGATGACCGGCAGCAGCGCGTAGACGGCGTGGCCGGTGCCGACCATCATGGTCAGGAAGAAGGTGCAGAGCGGGGCCAGGATGGTGACGTACTTCGGGTTGGCCCGCAGCAGCTTCTCGGCGAGCTGAACCAGGTAGTCGAGCCCGCCCGCGACCTGGAGGGTGGCCGACGCGGTCACCACCGCGAGGATGATGAGCATCACCGCGATGGGCGGCTCCGACGGCGTCGCGCGGAAGAAGAAGGTCAAGGCCGCGACGCCGAGCCCGCCGATGAGCCCGAGGGCGACGCCCCCCTTGCGAATGCCGAGGAGAATGGCGCTCAGCACCAAGACGAACTGGATCCAGAACATCAGCATTGCGTGTCTTCCTTTCGAGGGCGCCGCGGGTGCGCTCAGGCGCCGCAGGCTGGCACGGCGCGTTCACTCCCTCGTAGAGCAAGGGGCACGCCTGGTCGGCCGGCGCGGTCCAACCACCCGGATCGACCGGCGGTTCTCCGCGCGGACGCGGCGGGAGAGCCGATGTGACCCCGATGACCGTGGTAATGGCGTAGGCGACGCGGCGAGGCGAAACGTTCAGTGATCGCGGGCGGCGCGCGCCGCCATTCCAGCGCCCGCCGCCATGCCCTGGGTCATGCCCCTTCGGAGCGCCCGCCGCCCCGCTGGCGTGCCTTGAGCCGCTTCGACAGGGCCGGCTGCGACACGCCCAGGAGCCGCGCCGCCACCGTCTGGTTCCCCTGCGACCGGCGCAGCGCCTCGTCGACCAGCAGCTCCAGCGCCTCCGTGAAGGTCGGCAGTGGCTCCGCGCCTTCGAAGGGGTTGCGTCCGCCCATCGGCGAGGGCGGGGCCGCACCGCGCCCGAGCGCCTTCTGGAACGACTCGGTCGAGAGGACCCCGCCCGAATGCAGGCTCACCGCGTTGAAGACCAAGGCGCGCAGCTCCCGGACGTTTCCGGGGAAGGGGTGCGTGGCGAGGAGCTGGATCAGCTGCGGCGGGGCCGTCGGCTTCTTCTTCCCGAGCGAGGCGGCCGCCTCGGCCAGGAAGTGCTCCAGGAGGAGCGGCAGGTCGTCGAGCCGCTCGCGGAGCGGCGGCAACAGGACGTGGTGCGTGCAGAGCCGGTAGTAGAGATCCCGGCGGAACGTCCCCTCGGACTGGCGCGCGGCCAGGTCGTGGTGCGTGGAGACCACCAGGCGCGCGCGGAGCCGCTTGGGCCGGTCGCTGCCCAGCGGGAAGTACTCGCCCTCCTGGATCAGCCGCAGCAACTTCACCTGCGACGCGACGGAGAGGTCGCCGATCTCGTCGAGCAGCAGCGTCCCCTCGGCGGCCTCCTCGATCATGCCGCGCCGCACCTGGTCCGCGCCGGTGTAGGCGCCGCGCACGTGGCCGAAGAGCGTGTCGCTGAAGACCGTGTCGTCGAGGCCGGCCACGTTGAGCGCGGTGAAGGGCCCCTTGCGCCCCGAGAGATCATGGGCCGCCCGCGCCACCAGCTCCTTGCCGGTGCCGCTCTCCCCCGTGATGAGCAGCGGCTGCGGGCTGCGCGCCACCGCCTCGACGTACGAGAAGATGGCCAGCATCGCCCGGTTCCGCGTGACGATGTGCGCGAAGGCCTCCGGGTGGCTGGACGCGCCTGCGAGGAAGCGCGCCGCCACCTCGCGGTTCTCGCGCTGCAGCTCCAGCATGCGGATGGCGCGCCGCACGCCGCCCACGAGCCGATCCTCCTCGGCCGTCTTCACGAAGTAGTCGAACGCCCCGGCCTTGACGCAGCGGACGGCGGTCTCGACCTGGTTCATCCCGCTCACCACGATGACGGCCACCTCGGGGTGGTCGGCGGTGACCTCGGCCAGCACCTCCTCGCCCGAGCGGTGCGGCATGTTGAGGTCGAGCACGATCACCCCCACCGGCTCGCGCGCGAGGATGGCGCCGACCTCTCGCGGATCCTGGCAGGCGATCAGGTGGGTCAGGCCGGCCGTCCGCTCCAAGGTGATCTGCAGGCCGTGGAGCCACGCCGGGTCGTCGTCGACCAGCAGGATGGCGAACGGCGGGTAGAGCGCGGCGGTCACGCGTCTCCTCCAGCGGGCGGCAGCAGGACGGTGGCCGTCGTCCCCGAGCCGGGCGCGGAGGAGAACTCCAGCGCCCCGCCGTGGTCGCGGACGATCCCCGCGGAGACCGACAGCCCCAGCCCGGTGCCGCCGTCCCCGCGCTTGGTGGTGAAGAACGGCTCGGTGAGGCGGGGCAGGTGCTCGGCGGGGATCCCCAGCCCTTCGTCCCGGACCTCGATGCGCACCCTCCCGCGCGCGGGGTCCCAGGCGGTGGAGACCGCCACGCCGCGCGCCGGGTCGGGCAGCGCCTGGCAGGCATTGAGCACCAGGTTGATCACCACCTGCTCGATGCGCTGCGCGTCGCCGCGGACCGGGGGCAGTCCCTCGGCGAGCTGCACCTCCAGCCGGTGGGTAGCCTTGCGGACGGCGCCGTCGGTGAGCCGCAGCGCGGTCTGGACGGCGGCGTTGACGTCGAAGGGCACCGCGCGCGGGACGTCCTCCCTTCGCGCGAGATCCTTGAGGTCCTCCACGATGCGCCGGATCCGTCGGCCGCCCTCCTGGATCTCGTCGAGGAGCCGGGTCACCTCGCCGCGCATCCGCGAGTACGGGAGGCCGCCCAGCTCGAACTCGCCGTTCGCCGCCTGGGCATCCAGGATCGGCAGGGCGTCGAGCCAGGCCTCGCGGACGGTCTTCACGTCGAGCAGCACCAGGGCGTTGGGGTTGTTGACCTCGTGCGCCACCCCCGACACCAGCACCCCCAACGCCGCGAGCTTGTCCGCCTGGATCAGCTCCTGCTGCTTGCGCTTCAACTCCTCCATGGCCCGCTCCCGCTCGGTCACCTCGGCCGCGAGGGAGGCGGTGCGCTGCGCCACCAGCCGCGCCAGCGATCGGCTCCAGACCACGGAGGCGGTCAGCCCTAGCAGGAGCGGCACGATGACGATCGCCGCGTATCGGGAGAAGCGCCCCCAGTCAAAGACGGGCGGCTCCAGCACCCCCAGCCAGCGCTGGCGGATGGCCTCGTAGCGCCCGGTCTTCTTGAGGATGGCCAACCCCTCGGTGATGCGGGAGAGGAGCTCGGCGTCGCCCTTCCGCACCGCGTGACCGTACTCGACGGCCCCGATGCGCCGCGCCACCGGCTCCAGGTTGTCGAGCCGGAGCTCGCGCACCAGGTACATCCCGGGCACTGCCGCCACCACCGCGTAGTCCCCCTTTCCCGACGCCAGGAGCCGGAGGGCGTCGGCCGGCGTGGCCGTGCGGATCAGGTCCGCGCCGAGGCCCATCCGGGTCAACGTGTCGTCCATGATGCCGTCGCGGTGGAGCACGACGGCCTTGCCGCGCAGCTCCTCCAGCGATCCGACGGGCGGAGAGTCGCGGCGCGCGAAGATGGCGTGGCTCACGATGGTGTGAGGGGGCGCGAAGTCGAAGTCGCGGGCGCGCTCGTCCGACCGGGAGAGCCCCTCCAGCGCGTCGATCTGCCCGCTGCGCAGCGCCTCGCGCATCTCGGACCAGGCGCCCAGCCGGATCTCCACGCGCATCCCCATGACCTCGGCGATGGCGCGGGTCAGGTCCACGTTGAAGCCGGCGGGTTCGCCGCGCGCGTCGAGGAACTCATAGGGAGGGTAGTCGCGATCACCGCCGACCACGAACAGGCGCGGCGCGTCGCCGAGCGCGCTGCCGGCAGAGGCGGCGAGCAGCAGCGCGGCGAGGTGTCGGTTCAGCAGCATGCGGCGCGATGGCCCCTTGGCAACCCGTCGATCACGCTACGCCGCCGCCAGGCGTCGCTCAAGGCATCCTGGCCTCGTCTTGGCTGGGTCACGCGGGGTGCCAGGTGAGGCGCTGGTTCGCTCGACAGCATGCCTACAGAAACGTAGAATTCCACTCGGGAGTTGATCATGAAGGAAACGCAGATCTCGGCCCATATCTCCGAAGCTACCCGCGAGGCCATGGAGCGGTACGTCAGGCGGGCTGGAGTGAAGAAGGGGCACCTGATCGAGCAGGCCCTCCTCCATCACCTGCAGGCGCTCGAGGAGCTACCGGCCGAGTACATCGTGCGTCCGCGGTTGGTCGTGTCCCGCAAGACCGGAACGGAGCTGCTGCGCGCGGCGGAGTCGGCAGAGCCCACGCCGGCGCTTCGCGACCTGATGCGCGATGGAGATTAGGGCACTCCTCCCGACGGACGACCGCGCCGCCTTTCACTCCGGCGACGAAGCGCTCGACCTGTTCTTCCATCGCTACGCTGGACAGAACCAGTTCCGTCATCACCTCGGAGTCACGTACGTGGCGGTTGACGCGGGGCGCGTCCTCGGGTTCGCGACGGTCGCACCGCGGCACGTCGAGATAGAGGACCTGCCAGAGCGTGACCGGAAGAGGCTGCCGCGATACCCGGTGCCGGTGCTCGGGCTCGCGCGCCTGGCGGTTGACGCGACGGCGCGAGGAGCCGGTGTCGGGGCGCAGCTACTTCGATTCGTTCTCGGACTCTCGACCAGGATGGCGGACGAGGTCGGCTGCTCCGGCGTCGTCGTGGACGCCAAGGCCGACGCCATCGGGTTCTACGCGAAGTACGGGTTCACGCCATTCGCGGCGATCGAGGGGGAGTCGGAAGCGCGGCCGCGGCCGACCACGATGTGGCTGCCCATGCGGGCGATCAAGGCGGCTCGCGACCCGGCGCTGTGAGCGCCGGTGTAGCCGATCCGCCCGCAGCATCGCGCGGCGGGCTCTCTCGATCACGGAGCGCTGCTGGACTGGACGCGTGGATGACGGTCACGCCGGCGACGGAGGCCGCCCTGGTGAAAGTTCGCAGTCGCGGGTCGTAGGTGAGGCGCAGAACGCGGTCGGAGACCCATTCCGGCTTCACCTGCAGCGGCAGCGGGGCGTTGCCGGAGTCCACGACGAGGGCGTTTCCGCCCGTGTTCGACAGCCGCTCACCGTGGCGCAGGAGGGAGACCTGCGTGCTGAACCCGGTGGTCGCCCCGCAGCCGCGATCGAAGACGACGGCACGGAACTCGCCGGACGGCGACGGCACTTCGGCGATCGTCGTGTTCGAGCACGGATCGCAACCGCGAAGGGAAAGCGCGCGAGCAGGAACCGCCGGACGCCGACCTCCTCGCCGATGCCCGGCCAGAGTGGCCAAGCCGCGGGGCGCTCGCCGAAGGCGTCGAGCGCACGCTGCACTTCCTCCATTAGGTCGAGGCCGAGCCCCGGAACCTGCGACTCGTACCAGTCGCCGGACGCGGCGAGATCCTGAGCGGCGCCCGGGTGGAGTCGGACTCGCACGCGGGTTTACCGGCGACGCTAGCGATCCATGAGCCGGGCGCGGAACGATTCCCAGTCCTCCGTGGCGACCGCTCCTGAGCGGACCTCGCGAGCGCGGCTCTCCAGCTCGGCGACCCAGGCATCGGCTGCATCGGCGTCGCTGCCGGTGTCGAGCCTGACGAGCAGCTCGTGCGCGAGGCGCGCGCGATCGCGTGCGGGCAGGGCGAGGGCGGAGTCGAGCCATCGCTCCGAGTATGGCCACACCGGGCTGACGGAGCAGGGGCGCCTACCCGGGTCCAAAACAAAAAGCCCGCAGCATCGCGGGCTTGATGAGTGGAGGCGCCGGGAATCGAACACGCCCGCGGCGACGCGGTGTTCACGTCTGAGCGCTCAAAGGCACGCGTCGTACACGAGCCACGGGTTCAACGGGACGTGGCGCAGGGCTCCATCCCGCGTGCGACGGCGCGGGCATTCCGGCCCCCTTCGTGCTCTCCTCCTTTGAATGCCGCGCTTGCTTGCGACCATACTCCACCGCCTCGCGCCGCTCTCCGCGGCGCTCCTCGTGGCGGCGCCAGCGGGCGCCACCGGTCCCTCCGGCGCGACCCTCTCCCTTCGTCCCGTCGCCGTCGGCGAAGGGGGCGCGGTGTTGCTCAAGACCTTCCGCGAGCTGAACCCGGACGGTGGCTACGCCCCGCGCCGCGCCGAGTATGGTTGGCTCGTGGTGTCGGCGGCCGGCACGTGGCGCGAGGCGCAGCACGCCCTCGTGGACCCCGCGGCCGTGGGCGAGGAGGTCGCCGCGGCGGAGCGAGCGCCGCTGCAGACGTGGCTGGAGGCGCCTTTCGACTGGGGGGCGCCGCCGGAGAGCGTGCGGGGGCTCCTGCGCGAGCACGGCTTCGCGCCGCCGAAGGAGCCGTTCGATCCCGCGGCGGGGAAGGGGAGGGTCACCTGGTCGCCGAAGGACCTGTGCGTTCAGGGGCGCTGCCGCTGGCCTGCGCCCGCGCAGCGGACGCTGGAGGAGCTGGAGAGCGAGGCCGAGGAGGGGGCGCCGGTCGCCTGCTCCTTCTTCCGTGGCGGGGTGGCGCTCTTCCGGAACGAGCATGGGGAGGCGCGCGAGGTGGGCGCGAAGTTCAGGCTCGCGCCGAACATCGCGGACTACCGGGACGGCTTCGGCCCGCGCGATCTCGGCTACGACCGCGTCTCGGTGGACGGCGTCGTCGTCCTTGCGCCCCAACCGGCGCGCGGGGCCCTCCCTGTGCGGGTCCGCCCCGACGGGATCCTGGGCGACGCGAAGTCCCCCGAGGCCGCTCGCCGCCTCCTTCGGGGCGCGGCGTTCCCGGGGGACGCGGGGATCACCTTGGCGAAGGGCAGTGCCCGGCGGCGAGCCGTCCGCTGCGAGGAGTTCCTCTCCCTCGTCCGGCAGGGCTTCGAACCACAGAATTCGCTAGGGATCGACGACGCCGGCCGCTATCTGGTCCGGTGCGGGGGGCTCGAACTGCTCTCGCAGGCGCGCCCCTCGCGGGCATCGCGGGTCTCCGACGCCCCGTTCGGCGACCGTCCCCTCGCGGCCCTCCCGCCTTGCGTGGGCGGACGCCACGCCTCCCAGGAGGCCGCCGGTGACGCGGCGCGCGCCACCGGGGAGCGTACGAGCTGGGCCGACTTCGACCCTCGCGCCCGTGTGAGCGAGGCTGGCGCGGCGACGCTCCTCTTCGGAAACGACGTCTTCGAAACCCGCCTTTCCACCCTCGCCTGGGGAGACCTGGACGGCGACGGGCTGGAGGACGTGCTGGTGTCGTCGGCCACGCACTCGAAGGAGGGCAGCTGGCGGAACCACGAGTTCTACGTCCTCACCCGGCGGCTGGGCGAGCGGGGGCTGCGGGTGGTCAGAGACCTTCCTCTGCGGCGCACGGGGGGAGCCTGCGATCCCAACGACCGCCCGTGGGATCCCGTCCCAGTCCCAGCGGCGGCGCTGGCTGCCGACCCGTATCCGACGCCTGTGGACCGCTGGCTCGTCTCCTGGGGTGAGCGCTGGGGCTACTCGCCCGCGGACCTGCCCCGCCCGGAGCGGATGCGGGGCGCGAGGTTTCTCCGGCTCGCTTCCGACGGGACGGCGCTGGAGGTCTCGGGGACCATCATGGAATCCACCGCCGCCGCGCAGCCCGCGCCCATCCTGAGCGAGGGCGATGGGCACGCGGTCCACGCCGGCCGCTGGCGGCGGATCGCGGGGGGCACCCTGTCGATCGAGCTCCAGGCGATCGACCTGGACAAGGTCGTCATCCTGCGCGTCGGCCCTGGCGACGGACGCGCTCCGGAGGTCAGGCCGCCGATGACGCTGACCGTGCACGGGCGCCATCTCGTCGGGAGCGACGACCTGGCGTTCGAGTCGCTGGACGCGCCGGTGAGCTGGACCAGCGTGCTCGGGCAGCTGGCGGACTGGTCCTGCGGCCCCCTGCGGGACCGCGGCGGGGCGTTCCCCTTTTGCAGGCGGAGGCGCCCAGGGCCGCCGCCGCCGGCGGAGAAGGAGCGTGGCGAGCGGTGAGACGTCGAGGCGCTCCTTCGCGCGAATAGGAGGAGGCCCCGAAGCTAGGGGCCGATGGCGTCTAGCGCCGACGCGACCGCGCGCTTGAGCCGCGACCACATCAGCCGATTCAAGCGCTCCACCGAAGTCACCGCCTCAAGCCGGGAGCGGGGCTGCTCGCCGGAGGGAGCGGAGTCGCGCCCTCTGCACCGTCGCCGGTTCGGCCCGCGGGGTTCGGCGGGCGACGGGTCCACTTCGGAGGCGATGCCCGTGCTCTGGGCCGATCCCGCGGCGGAACCACAGCGGGGTCCGGACGAGCGGTGTCGCTGCCCCGATCCCCTGCCTTCGGGCCGCGCGGAGCGGACGACGCCGAGCAGCCCCGCGGACGGCCCGCGGTGACGACACCACTTCGGCTTGGGGACGAAACGGGAGCACGGTGGAGCCCCCTCTCCCTGGTGAGGGAGAGGGGGCTCCACCGCGGTGAAGTGGAGGCGTGGGGAATCGAACCCCAGTCCAGAAGTCTTCCGTCATCAGGTACTACGTGCGTATCCCGGAGTGCGTACGTGGGCGGCAACCTCCGGGCCTGCAACCGTCCACGTCCTCGCCCTTACATCTCGACCGTGTCTAGGCGGCTCGCTTCCCGCCACGGTCCAGCCGGAGCTGACGTCCACACCTGGTACCCGGCGCTTCCAGGGGAACGCACGGCCTATATTTAGGCCGCGAGAGCCATGGGCTCGTTCGCGTTTCTGCTTGGTCGGCTTTTTACGAGGCCAGCTGACCAACCTCGGCACGCACCTGACGCCTTCCGTCCTCCGTCGAAGCCAGTTCGCCCCCATGACGAACTGAACGACTTGTAACACGCGGGCGGACGCGGCGCATGACCCCCTGGGACCTCACCCCCACGCGTCAGCGCCGCGAGGAGCGCGATCATGGTTCGAGTCCTCCCGTCCCGGTCCCGGCGACCACCACCGCCAGCGCCAGGTCCCCCGTGACGTTCACCGTCGTCCGGCACATGTCGAGCAGCCGGTCGACGCCTGCGACCAGGGCCACCCCCTCGAGCGGAATCCCGAAGAGGCCGAGGAGGATCGTGATCGCCGCCGTCCCGCCGCCGGGGACGCCCGCCGAACCCACCCCCGCGAGCACCGCGATGGCCATGACCCCCGCCTGCTGGAGGACGGACAGGTCGATGCCGTAGACCTGCGCCAGGAAGAGGACCGTCACCCCTTCGAAGAGCGACGTGCCGTTCTGGTTCATCGCCGACCCGGCCGTCAGGACGAGCCGCGCCACCGCCGACGGGATGCGCAGCCGCTCCTCCGCCACGCGGAGCGCCGTCGGCAGCGTCGCGGCGGACGAGGAGGTGGCGAAGGCCGTCGCCATCGCCGGGGCGGCGGCGCGGAAGAAGGCGGTGGGGCTCATCCCGCCGAAGAGCCGCACCGCGAGCGCGTAGACCACGCCGCCGTGGAGCAGCAGCCCGCCGATCACGACGGCGACGTAGGTCGCGACCGGGCGCAGGGCCCCCGCGCCGAGCCGCATCGCCATCGCGAAGAGGAGGGCGCCGACGCCGAGCGGCGCGAGCCGCATCACCAAGCCGGAGGCCCGCGTCGAGAGCCCGTGGACCCGCTCGACCGCCGCCCGGAGCGCGAGGGCCCGCGCCCCCCGGAGCCTGCCGAGCGCGAGCCCGGTCCCTAACGACGCGACCACGAGGGCGACGAGCGAGACGGTGAGCGGCGAAGGGCCGGGCTTCGCCGCCAGCGACGTCGTCGCCGAGAGGCCCCGGACCGCGGGATCGACGCCGCGCCCCGGGGCGATCACCGTGACGAGCAGCAGGCCGATCAGGGCGGCGATCGCCGAGGAGCCGGCCGCGAAGGCGAGGGCGCGACCGCCGAGCCGGCCGAGGGCGCGCGGGTCGAGGTCGGCCAGCGCGAGGACGAGGGAGGTGACCGCCAGCGGGACCACCACCGCGATCAGGACGCGGAGGAAGAGCTGGCCGACGGGCTGGGCGACCCTCAGCAGCGGCTGGAGCGCATCCAGCGCGAAGGCGCCTCCGAGCAACGCGAGCGCCGCAGCGCCGAGCAGGCCGCCCAGGAGCAGGCGATGCTGCGGTCGCGCCCCCTCACCCTGTCCCTCTCCCCCGGTGAAGGAGAGGGCACGGGGATTCATCTCCACGCGCCCGGCCGGGCGTAGACGCTGGCGAGCGGCACCTCGTCCACGCGCGCGCTCGCGACGGGCCTCGCCGACTCGAACGCGGTCCAGACCTGGAACTCGAGGTCGCGGTGGGCCTCGTCGTGCTCCACGACCGCCAGGTCGGCGCCGGCGGCCGAGGTCGCGAAGGTGAGATCCGCGCGGAGCCGGCCATCGTGGCGGAGCGCCTCCAGCGCCGCCGGCGAGACTCGCGGCCACCAGACGCGCTGCCC
>JBAVTL010000598.1:0-1552 GCA_049696175.1 Anaeromyxobacteraceae bacterium | reverse complement strand
CCCGCGAACTGCCACGGCGGCGCTCCCCGTCTCGCCGACCGCTGGGCCGGCGCCGTCGGACTTCGCGACGATCCTGTAGGCGCCCGGACCCGGGGGGACGAGCTCCAGCCTCGCCTCGCCGTCGGCGCCCGTCACCGCCTCCCCGTGCGTGGAGGGGCGCCCGTCCTCCCCGACCAGCTCGACCTGGACCTTCCGCCCCGCGGCGGGCCCCGAGTCGGCGCCGCGCAGCGAGACGGTCAGGCCGACGGGCGCGCCCGGCTCCACCGCCTGCTCGTCCGGCTGGACCTGCAGGGCGTCGGTGCCCGGGTCACGCACGAGCCAGCGCAGGGCGTTGAGCCAGAAGCGCTGGTGCGCCCGCCCCCCACGCCCCGACTCAGCCGCGACGAAGCCCCAGTACCAGCTCGAGTCGGTCGTCACTGCCAGCGTCCGCCCACGTCCCACCTCGCGTACGGTTACGACCGGCGCCGGCCGCCCGTCGACGAGGACTCCGGGGGCTTCGAGGAGGACCGTCGCCCCCTGGCCCGGAGGAAGCTGGCGGACGAGGTTCAGCCCGGGCAGGGGCGGGAGCGCGTCCCACGCGGCCGCGTTGGGGCCGTCGCCGGCCGCGAGCCGCGTGACGGGGTGCCGTCTCCCCTCGGGGGTGAGGCGCGGACGGAGCTCCTCCTCGGTGGGGCGGGGCCCGTCGAGCGGTGCGACAGGGAGGATCTCCGCGATCGGGGTCTCGCCGTAGCGCCCCTCGCCGAAGCTCTGCTCGCCGCCGACCATGGCGAACGCGCCGCCGGCGAGCACGTAGTCGCGGATGCCGGGCAGGAGGCTCTCGATCTGGAGGCTGCGGTATGGAGACCAGGCGAAGTCGACGAACAGGACCGCGTCGAAGGTCTTGAGCTGCGGTCCGAAGATCTCCGCGACGGGGAACGGGATGAGCGACAGGTCCTCCTGCGGCCCGGGGTTGTCCACGCTCTGGCGGAGGATGAAGAAGGAGACGAGGTCGACGTTGGGATCCTGCTTCAGGAGCCCGCGCAGGAAGCGCTCGTCCCAGCTCGGCCGGCCCGCGACGAGCAGGACGCGGACGCGATCGCGGATGACGCGCAGGGCGAAGGAGCGCGCGTTGTTCCCGGCGATCGCCTCGCCTGGCAGCGGCCGCGCCTCCAGGGTGAAGACGAAGGTCCCCGTCGCGTCCGGCGCGAAGGAGAGGGGGACCGTGTAGCGATCGCGCCCCGGCTCGAGCTTCACCTTCGTGGACGCGACGACGCTCCCCTCCCGTCGCAGGACGACCTCCACCTCCTCCCGCTCGTACCCGCGGACCCGCAGCGTGGCCTCCACGGTGATCGAGCTCCGGACGAAGGCGAAGTCGTCGGCCGCGACGCGCTCGACCGCGACGTCGCGGGGAGCGTCGGCGCCGAGCGCGACCACGTTCACGGGGAAGCCCAGCGCCTCGAGATCGGAGCGCGCGGGGCCATCGAGCCCGTCGGCGAGCGCGGCGTTGTCGGCGCCATCGGAGAGGAGGAGCGCCCCCGCGAGCTTGCGGTTGCCGGCGGCCGACGCGCGGAGC
>JBAVTL010000597.1:0-9265 GCA_049696175.1 Anaeromyxobacteraceae bacterium | reverse complement strand
GCCTGGTCCCCGTTCACCGTGACGGTCACCGCGCTCGACGCGGCCGGCGCCACCGTCACCGCCTACGACGGGTCGGTCTCACTCTCCGACCTCACCGGCACCGCGGTCCCGGGCACCCTCGCGCTCTTCAGGAGCGGCGTCTGGACTGGCACCGTCGAGATCCGGAACGCCCACGCCGCGGACGTGCTGAAGGTCGTGGACGCGCTCGGGAACGCGGGCGCCAGCGCCCCGTTCCCGGTGGCGCCCTGCCCCGCCGCCGCCATCAGGATCGAGACTCCTCCCCGCATCGTCACGGCCGGCCAGTGCTCCGGCGCGAGCCAGCCGCTCACCGTGGCGCTCCTCGACGCCTTCGGCGCGCCCACGCAGGCGACAGCCAGCGTCGCGCTCTCGGCGGCGCTCGCGCCCAGCGCCCCCCTCGAGTTCTTCTCCGACGATCTGTGCGCCCGGCCCACCTCGCAGCCCACATTCTCCGCGGGGCAGCAGGCCGTGACCGTCTGGTTCCGCGCGACGCAGGTGGGGGTCGCGACGCTCCAGCTCTCGGCTGCGTCGCTGCCCCCTGCGTCCCAGCTCCTGACGGTGTACGGGGTCGGTGAGCTCCCCATCCGATCGCCGCCGGCGGCGGTTCTGACCGCGACCCCTGCTGTGACCTGGGTAGGCCAGCAGGTCGCCTTCGACGCCTCCGGCTCCTCCGACTACCAGACCGCCAGCGACGCGCTGGAGGTGAGCTGGGACCTGGAGGGGACGGCGACCGGCGCACCCCCGTGGACCGCCTGGACCAGGGCGCCCAAGACCGCGAGCCACGCGTTCGCCACGGCTGGCACCTACACCGCGCGCGTCGCGGTGCGCGACGCCGACGGCGACGTCGGCTTCGCCAGCGTGACCGTGGTCGTGCGCGCGTCGAGCACGGACAAGCTCTGCCTCGTGAACACCGACTCCGACGTGGACGACGGCCCCGCCGTCGTCACGACCTGCGCCGACGCCAGTCTCGGCGGGGACGGACTGCTCTCCCTCCGGGAGGCGCTGCGCGTGGCCCCCACGGGCGGCACCGTGGGCTTCGCGACGCCGTTGACCGTCCACGCCGCGAGCGCCCTGACCGCGTACACCCAGCTGGAGATCGTCGGGTACGGCGTCGTCCTCGACGCGCCGGCTCTCGAGGTCAGCGCCACCACCGCGACCGCGCCGTTCCGGATCCTCGGGCTGGAGCTCTCGCGCGCGACGGGCGAGGCAGTGGTGACCGTCTTCAACGGGACCCGCGCGATCTTCGAGGACGTTCGGCTCCGCGGGGCGCGGATCGCCGACAACGGGACGCTCACCCTCCAGCGGGTCCGGATGGAGGCGTGCCCCGGGAGCTGCGTCACCACGAACGACACCAGCGGACAGGATGTCTTCACCGTGCGTCACTCGATATTCAGTGGCGCCGGCGGCGGCGTCGGCCTGGAGATCGCGCAGTGCGCGAGGCACAAGCTGGCGCTCGTAGCCCAGTCTAGCGTGTTCACCGGCCTGGCGGAGGCGATCCGCGTCGACGCCGCCTGCAACGGCCAGACGACCATCGTCCACAACACGTTCGAGAGGAACGGCACGGGGATCACCTACAACGCGACCGGCGACACCATCACCGACGAGCTCCACGACAACGTCTTCTCGAACCAGCTGATCGCTGCCGCCTCCGGCTGCGAGCGCCCGACCTTCGGGCCCCGCGACCACCACCTCCTCTGGCAGAACGCGTCGACAGGCTGCCTGAGCGTCACCGACGCGGGCGTCATGACGGCCGACCCGCGCTACGTCCTCCCGACGCACGGCGACTACCGGCTCCAGCCGGCGAGCCCCGCCGTGGACTCGGCCCTGGATCTCTCCCTCAACCTCATCCCAGCCTTCCCTGCCCCCGCTGCGCTCCGCTACCTGGGCGCTGGCCCCGACCGTGGAGGGCTGGAGTCCTACTGAGGGCCCTTCGCTGGCGGCGTTTCCCGCCCGCGGTAGACTCGACGAGCCATGAACCCCTCTCGACAGGCTCTCGTGCTGGCGGCCACCCTCGCCTCCCTCGGTGCGTGCGGCAAGAAGGCGCCGGTCGCAGGGGACGCCGCCGCAGCAGCAGCGGCCGCGCAGGCGCTCGCGTCCATCGTCGCCACCTGCGGCGCCGCGACCGGCGAGGTGCAGGTGAGGCGTGCGGGCCAGGCCGCGTGGGATCCGGTCTCGACGGGGACGACCTTTCGTCCCGGCGACGAGATCAAGACCGGCTCCCTCGCGTTCGCGCGCGTCGAGTTCCTCGCCGGCGGTGCGCTAGAGCTGCAGGAGGACGCCTCGGTGCTCATCGACGTCGCGCCGCCCGCGCAGGGGAAGCCCGCCGGCGCCGCGCCGGAGGCGCGCGTCGCGGTGACCGAGGGGGAGGTCCGCGGCTTCCTCCCGCAGGCGGGCGCCGGACCGGACGCGGCGGGGGTCGTCATCCGCTCCGCTGACGGCTCCGAGACGCGGCTCGCGGCGGCGCCGGGCGACGCTCCAGCCGCCTTCCGCGTGACGAAGGGGAAGAAGGGGACCGAGGTCGCGATGACCGCGGGCGAGGCGCGGCTGGGCGCCGGCGGCGCCCAGAGGGCCCTGAAGCGCGGCCAGGCCGTGGAGATGGCCCGGGGCACGGTGAGCGCCCCCGTCGAGCTCATCGACTTCCCCCCCAGCGTCGAGCCCGGCGTGGACGCGCGCTTCCACTTCAAGCCCGGCCTCTCGATCCGGATGACGTGGCGCCCGGTACCGGGGGCGACCGGGTATCGCATCCAGGTAGGGCACGACCTCGCGTTCCAGGCGATCGACGCGACCAGGGCGCTGAAGGACACCGAGTTCTCGTTCGTGCCGAAGGAGCCCGGGATGCACTCGTGGCGCGTCGCCGCGCGCGACGCCTCCGGGCGCTTCGGCGAGTACGGCTTCGCCCGGCGCTTCTACACGGAGAAGGAGCCGCCGCGCGACCTGCTCATCGGCCCCGAGGACGGCGCCGCGCTGGTCTTCACCGACGGCGCGCCTCCCGTCACCTTCTCGTGGGAGTCGGCAGGGGCCGCGGACAGCTACCGGCTGATCGTCGCGAACGGTCCCGACCTCCTCGCGCAGAAGATCATCTCGATGGTCTCGGACGGGCAGCGTGTCCAGCTCGAGGGGCTCGCCCCCGGGGAGCTGTACTGGGGCGTCTACATCGACGACGAGAGGACCCCCGAGCCCATCTTCGTCAAGCCGCGGAGGCTCAGCCTCCAGCGGGTCGAGAAGCCGAAGGTGAAGGTCCCCAGCGCCCTCTCCGACTGGGGGAAGTAGGTCCGGCTGGAGCGCGGGCTTGCGCGAGCCCCCGCAGGCCGCTATTCTCCGGCCGTGGTCCGCCTCTATTGCGCTTGGCGTCGATTTACCTGCCCCCGGCCCCTGCCCGGGCCGAGCGGTGCCGCCCTGCGCGTGATGCGGTAACTGCTCGACTCAAGCCACCCAACAATTCGGTCCGGGCAAGGTGTCGGGGGATCCCCTCCTCCAGACCGCCATGCGTTCGTTTGCCCCGCCGATGAGCCGCTCCGCTTCCAAAGAGGTCCCCACCATGCCGCACTCCGTCCTCTCCCCCGACGCCGTCGAACGTGCCCTCGCGCTCAGGGATCTCACCGACCCCGCGGCGGGGCCGCACGCCATGCAGCTCCTCGTCAGCGCCGCAGTGCGCGCGCTTGGCGACGCCTGGGGATGCCCGGTCACCGTCGAGCGCGCCCACCCCGTGGTCACCGTCAAGGACAACTACGACGCCCTCCTCTACCCGCCCGGCGGCGCGGCGCGCGACGCGCGCTACACCCGCTACCTCACCCGCGAGACGCTGCTGCGGACGCAGACCTCGGCGATGATCCCGCCGCTGCTCCGGCGGCTCGCGGCCGCGCCCCCGGACGACCAGCTGCTCGCCTGCCCCGGCCTCGTTTGGCGGCGGGACCGGATCGACCGGCTCCACGTCGGCGAGCCGCACCAGCTCGACCTCTGGAGGATCCGCCGCGGAGAGCCGCTTGCGGGCGCGGAGCTCGACGACATGATCCACCGGGTCGTGGCCGCCGTCGCGCCCGGCCGCGAGCTCCGGACGCAGCGGACCGTGCACCCGTACACCGCAGGCGGTCTGGAGGTGTACGTCCGCGCCGGTGACGAGTGGGTCGAGGTGGCCGAGTGCGGCGTGGCCCACCCGCGCCTGCTGCGGGACGCGGGGCTCCCGCTCGAGTACAGCGGCCTGGCGATGGGGCTCGGGCTCGACCGCCTCCTCATGCTCGCGAAGGGGATCGACGACATCCGGGCGATCCGCTCGACCGATCCGCGGGTGGCCTCCCAGCTGCTCGACCTGGCGCCGTACCAGCCGGTCTCGCGCCACCCCTCCGTGCGGCGCGACCTGTCGCTCGCGGTCGGCGAGCGGCTCACCTCCGAGGAGCTCGGCGACCGCGTCCGGGAGGCGCTTGGTCCCCAGGCCGCCGACGTCGAGTCGATCGAGCTGCTCGGCGAGACGTGGGCGGCGGAGCTCGCCGCGCCGGCCCGCGAGCGGCTCGGGCTGCGCCCCGGCCAGAAGAACGCGCTGGTGCGGATCACGCTGCGCGCGGTGGGGCGCACCCTCACCGACGCGGAGGCCAACAAGCTGAGGGACCAGGTCTACGCCGCGCTCCACGAAGGCAGCCGCGCCGAGTGGGCGTGCGGAGCTCCGCCGTTGGCGCAGGCCTCCTGAGCGCAGGCGTCGCGCTCCCCTCACCGGGACTTTCCCGACCGGTCCGGGCGAGATTCCCGGAGGGAGCGCGTCGCTCCGTCCGTTGACCGCAACCCGAGGACCATTAGACTTCCGCCATGCCCAACGCCCCCGAGCTGACCGCGGCGATCGACAACTTCGACCAGGGCTTCAACTGCGCGCAGGCGGTCCTCGCCGCCTTCGCGCCACGTCACGGGCTGTCGAAGGATCACGCGCTGAAGGTGGCGTGCGCCTTCGGCTCCGGGATGATGCGCGGCGAGACCTGCGGCGCCGTCACCGGCGCGCTCATGGTCATCGGCCTCGCGCACGGCCGCTGCCGCTCCGACGACATGCAGGCGCGGTCGAAGACCTACGCGCTCGCGCAGGCGTTCCAGGATCGCTTCGAGGCACTCCACGGCACGTGCAGCTGCGGGGAGCTGCTCGGGCTCGACCCGACCACGCCGGAGGGGCGCCAGTCCGCGCTCGACCGTGGGCTCTTCGAGACGCGCTGCCCGATCTTCGTCAGGTCGGCGGTCGGGATCCTGCTCGACATGGTCTACGCGGAGGGCGCGGACGGAGCCGAGGGAGCATGACACTCGCTACCCCCGCCGCCCCGGTCAACGAAGCCCTGCCGAGCGCCCCGTCGATCTCCACGGTCCCCATCGCGGAGATCGCTCGCCGGAGGTTCTCCAGTCGGGCCTATCTGCCTGGCCCGATCGCGTCGGAGCAGCGGTCGTTGCTCGATTCGCTTGTGACATCCGTGCGGGGGCCGTTCGGCGCTGCGGTACGATTTCGGGTCGTCGCCGCGACGGAGCAGGACGCGGAGGCACTCCGCGGCCTGGGGACCTACGGCTTCATCAAGGGGGCCAGGGCCTTCGTGGTCGGCGCCGTGGGGCCCGGCGAGAAGCAACTCGAAGATTACGGCTACGCGATGGAGCGCGTCGTCCTGGGCGCGACGGCCATCGGACTCGGCACCTGCTGGCTGGGCGGCAGCTTCACCCGGAGCCGCTTCGCGCGGGCCATAGGCGCCACCGCGACCGAGACCGTCCCCGCCGTCATTGCCGTCGGCCACTCCGCGCCCGGCAGCGAGGACGGACGGATCCGCCGGCGCGTCTCGGGCCACCGGCGCAAGCCGTGGAGCGAGCTCTTCTTCGACGGTGACTTCGGCGCCGCTCTCACTCCCGAGCGGGCGGGGCCGCTCGCCACCGCGGTCGAGACCCTGCGACTCGCGCCGTCGGCCTCGAACAAACAACCGTGGCGCGTCGTGCGTCAGGGCTCGGCGTGGCACTTCTACCTGGAGCGGACGCCCGGATACGGCCCAGGCACGCTCACCTCCTGGCTCCTGCGGCTCGCCGATCTCCAGCGGGTCGACATGGGGATCGCCATGTGCCACTTCGAGCTCGCCGCGCGCGAGGCTGGGCAGGCGGGCCAGTGGGTCGTGCAGCCGCCGAAGATCGAGCAGACCGGCGCGGCTCGCGAGTACGTGGTCACGTGGGTGGAGGGTCGCGAAGCCTAGCAGGCTCGCCGCCGCCGGAATCAAGGTCCTCCGCTTCACCAACCAGGAGGCATTCGCGGCCACGGAGTCCATCGCCATCGCGATCCTCGACGAGGTCGAACGCCTCACTGCCATTCGGCCCAAGCCAACCATCGGCAGCTCGCGACGCCGCGATCGCCTTGCTCCCTCACCCTAGCCCTCTCCCTCGATGAGGGAGAGGGGACGGTGCCAAGGGAGACCCCGCGTTTCTCAACACCCTGCTAGGCAAGCTGCTGCCTAGTGGCGCCCTCGCGTCCACGCAAGTACGCTGTCAGCAGGTGGCACGCCTGTTGGCAGACCAGATTCGTGGCGCCTTCTCGGCGCTCGCGGCGGAGTTGCGCGCGGCCGGTGCGCGCGCCGAGATCGCGATCGCGGGAGGCGCCGCGCTGGTGCTCCTGTATGGAGCGCGCGAGAGCACCAAGGATGTGGACGCAGGATCTCTGGGAGGCCGAACATGGATCTCCGTGATCTCGTGAAGGCGCTGGTCAGGCGGGACGCCCTGACTGCGCGCGAGTGGCTTCAGGACGCCGTCTCCGAGCGGTTGGAGTGGAGCACCGTCCAGGAGCCCGCCGGCCTCGACGCGACGGAGCGAGCGGTGGCGGCGGGTGTCGTCGAGTTGCTCTCGGAGCGCAGCCACCAGGAGCCCCCTCGATGGACCGCCGACGTTCCCGCGGCGCCGTCGCAGCTCTTCCTCGTCCGGGCGGCCGAGTCGATGCCACGGCTCCGGAGATCCTGCCTGGAGGACGGCCCGTGGTCGCTGCGTCGCCGCGGCGTGCTGGCGCCGCCGGACTTCCTGACCAGCGCGTGAGTGGCTGTATACGTCGCCGGCAATTTCACCGGAAATTTGCCGGCATGGTATGCAGGCAGCTCAACGGCCCGGACTCACTGCACTTTCAGGGCGCGATACGCCGCAGGTAGCCCCTACAGCAGCGTCCCCTGCGGCCCTCCCGGCCTCGCCCGGCCTAGGTGCTCCCACGCGGCGGGGAGCGCCACGCGGCCGCGGGGCGTGCGGCCGATGAACCCCTCGCGCACCAGGAAGGGCTCGTAGACGTCCTCGAGCGTGTCGCGCTCCTCGCCCACCGCCGCCGCCACCGCGTCGAGCCCGACCGGGCCGCCGCCGTAGGTGTCGATGATGATCTCGAGCATCCTGCGATCCATCGCGTCGAGGCCGCGGGCGTCCACCTCCAGGCGCGCCAGCGTCTTCTCGACGATCGCCTTCGTCAGCCGCCCGTCCCCCTCCACCTCCGCGAAGTCGCGGGCGCGCTGGAGGAGCCGGATGGCGATGCGCGGCGTCCCCCGCGCGCGGCGCGAGAGCTCCTCGGCGCCGGCGGGCTCGACCGGCAGCGAGAGCTTCGCCGCCGCCCGCAGCGCGATCTCCTGCAGCTCGTCCGCGCCGTAGAACTCCAGCCGCTCCTGGATGGGGAACCGGTCGCGCAGCGGGCTCGCGAGCAGCCCGGAGCGCGTGGTCGCGCCGACGAGCGTGAAGCGCTCCAGCTTCATCTCCATGGTCTGCGCGCCGATGCCCGCGCCGAGGACGACGTCGAACCGGAAGTCCTCCATCGCCGGGTAGAGCGCCTCCTCGACGGCGGGCGAGAGCCTGTGGATCTCGTCGATGAAGAGGATGTCGCGGGGGCCGAGGGCCGTGAGCAGGCCGGCGAGGTCGCCCTTCTTCACGAGGGCGGGACCGCTCGTCACGTGGAGCGTGACGCCGAGCTCGCGCGCGAGGATGTGCGCGAGCGAGGTCTTGCCGAGCCCCGGGGGGCCGGCGAGCAGGACGTGGTCCAGCGCCTCGGCGCGCTTCTTCGCGGCCTGCGCGTAGACGCGGAAGTTGCGGACGATCTTCTCCTGCCCCACGTACTCGTCGAACGTGGCGGGGCGGAGCGACTGCTCCAGCTTCTCCTCGCCGTCGAGCGCACCGGCAGAGACCTCGCGGACTGGCTTGGCGGACATGCGAGGCGGAATCTAGCACGGCGGGGTGACCACATAGCCCGGTCAGCCGGGAGGCCGGCGATCACTCGCGCCGCGCCGATCGCCTCGCCCGCGTCGGGTGGGGCGCGTGGTGGTGAGGCGGTTCTCGACCAGTGACGCAGATCATCGCGCTCCGTCGCCTCTGCCATTACTCTGGGCGAAACCACCGGAGGGTTCCCAGTTGAGCCACCGACGCTCCACCTGCCTGGCAGTGCTCGCGGCGGTCAGCCTGCTGCTTCCTGCGTCCGTCCATGGCGAGACGCCCGCGGCGCGTGGGCTCGGCGTCCTCCAGCTCTCGGCCGCGGCGGGGGAGCCCGGCGCGCGGGGCCTGCGCCTCGGCGCCGGGATCGGCCTGCTCGACACCGGGAAGCTCCGGCTCGACCTCGTCGCGCAGCTCGGGCTGCTGGGGATCGTGGACGCGAGCTGGGTCGCCTGGGATGGAACGCCGCGCACGGGTGAGATCGCCGCGCAGCAGACGCTGCTCGGGCTCGTGGTCGCGAGGCGGTTCGGCCGCGCCGAGCTCTTCGCCGGGGTCGGCTACGCGCGAGCCCGGGCCGACGCCTCCTACGACGTCAGCTGCACCTGGTTCGACGAGACCTTCTTCCCGTCCTCCTGCACGGACGGGAAGAAGAGCGTCTCCGAAGACGGGACGAAGGTCAGCGCCGTGACCGGCTCGGCGGGCGCCCGCTGGGCCCTGGGCTCCAGCTTCCTGCTCGACCTGGAGGCGCGCTACCAGCCGGAGAGGATCTCGCGGATCACGGACGGCCTCTCGCGGACGCTCGGCGGCTTCTCGGTGTCGTTCGGCGTCGTGTATCGCACCGGCTGGCTGCACGCCTGGCGGGGGCCTGCGGCGGCAGAAGAGTCAGGGTGAGGGCAAGGCTGCCCGCCTCCCCCGCAGCCTCGGCACCAGGATGAGCGCGAGGCCGTAGAGGCCGAACGAGAAGAGGAGCGTCGCCGGCCGGCTGCGCGGGAGGTCCTCGGTCATGATCTTGAGCGCGATCGCGACGAGCGCGGGGTAGGCGAGCCAGCCCGCCTCGCGCCATGCGCTGGACCGGCCGGCCCAGGCG
>JBAVTL010000596.1:0-13476 GCA_049696175.1 Anaeromyxobacteraceae bacterium | reverse complement strand
CGCCCCCAGCGCCCACGGAGCCGCCGCAGGGCGGCACCGGGTCCGCGCAGTAGCGGTGAACCGGCCGCCGAACGGCGGCCCAGCACGATCTGAAGAAGGAAGCGGGAAGATGCCCAAGCTCAAGTCGAACAGCGGCGCCAAGAAGCGGTTCCAGGTGAAGAAGAGCGGCGCGGTGAAGTTCCGTCGCGCCGGCGTCCGTCACCTCGCCACGTTCGGGAAGACGAAGAAGCAGAAGGTGGGGCTCCGCGGAACGGGGCACCTCACCGACATGGACGCGAAGAAGATCAAGCAGTCCCTCCCGTACAACCGGTAAGACCGGTCGCCGGGACAACGCCCAGGCGGGGTCCAAAGCGTCGCGGCGCGCCACCATGAGGGTGGGGCGTCCCGGCCTCCCGCCGGCACCAGGAGAAGTCGATGCGCGTAAAGAAGGGGTTCAAGGCTCGTCGTCGCCGCAACCGTGTACTGAAGCTCGCCAAGGGCTTCCGCGGCCGCCGCAAGAATTGCTACAAGCGCGCCAACCAGTCGGTCGAGCGCGCGCTCGACTACGCGACGCGTGACCGTCGCCAGAAGCGGCGCGACTTCCGCGCCCTCTGGATCACCCGCATCAACGCCGCGGCGCGGTCCAACGGGACGACCTACTCGAAGCTGGTCGCCGGGATGAAGAAGGCCGGCGTCGTCGTCGACCGGAAGATCCTGGCCGAGCTCGCGCTCGCGTTCCCGGCCGACTTCACGGCCGTCGTCAAGGCCGCCCAGGCTTAGGGGGAGGCCTCCGTGGCCGACCTCCTGGTACAGCTCGAGGCGCTCCGCGAGGGCGCCCGTGGTGCCGTCGCCGCAGCCGGCGACGAGAAGGCGCTGGAGGACCTCCGGGTCCGCTACCTCGGCAAGAAGGGCGAGCTCTCCGCGGTCCTCCGCGGCATGGGCTCGCTCTCGGCCGAGGAGCGCCCGAAGGTCGGCGAGCTCGCGAACGGCGTCCGCGACGAGGTCGAGGCGCTGCTCGCGGCCGCGAAGCAGAAGCTCCTGTCCGCCAAGATGGAGGCGGAGCTGGCCGGTCCGGCCCTCGACGTCACCCTCGACGGCCGCCGGCTCCTGCCGCGCGGGCACCGTCACCCCATCACGCGCGCCACCGAGGAGATCGCCGGAATCTTCGGCCGCCTCGGCTACGAGATCGCCAACGGGCCCGAGGTCGAGCTCGACTGGTACAACTTCGAGGCGCTCAACATGCCGCCGGACCACCCGGCGCGTGACATGCAGGACACCTTCTACGTGGAGGAGTCCACGCTGCGCGCCGGCGTGAAGCCGGGCTCGGTCCTGCTGCGCACCCACACCTCGCCGGTCCAGATCCGCTCCATGAAGCGGCTCGGGAAGCCGCCCGTCCGGATCATCTGCCCCGGGCGCGTCTACCGGTCCGACTACGATCAGACCCACTCGCCGATGTTCCACCAGGTCGAGGGGCTCTGCGTCGGAGAGGGGATCACCTTCGCCGATCTGAAGGGGACGCTGGCCGCCTTCGCCCGGGCCTACTTCGGACCGGGGACGAAGACGCGCTTCCGCCCCAGCTACTTCCCGTTCACCGAGCCGAGCGCCGAGGTGGACGTCTCCTGCTCGATCTGCGGTGGCTCGGGCAAGCGCGAAGGAAAGCGCTGCGGCACCTGCAAGGAGACCGGCTGGCTCGAGGTGCTCGGCGCCGGGATGGTCCACCCGAAGGTGCTCGAAAACGGCGGGATCGACCCGAAGCTCAACACCGGCTTCGCGTTCGGGATGGGGGTCGAGCGGCTCGCCATGCTGCGGTACGGCATCGACGACCTCCGGCTCTACTTCGAGAACGACCTCCGCTTCCTCGCGCAGTTCTGATCGGGCCTTCCGATGCGCATCTCGCTCAAGTGGCTCTCCGAATACGTCGATCTCCCCGTGCTGGCGTCGCCGGCCGGTCCTGCGCTCGACGTCGACGAGGTGGCGAGGCGGCTGACCGCCGTCGGGCTCGAGGTCGAGGGGATCGAGCGGACGGGGCAGGGGCTGGAAGGGGTCGTCACGGCCCGGATCCTCTCCTCCGAGAAGCACTCCAACGCCGAGAAGCTCTCCGTCACGAAGGTGGACGCCGGCGGGGCCGAGCCGCTCCAGATCGTCTGCGGCGCGAAGAACTACGCCGTCGGTGACGTGGTGCCGCTCGCGAAGGTGGGCGCGACGCTGCCGGGCGGGCTGAAGATCGAGAAGGCGAAGCTCCGCGGGGTCGAGTCGTTCGGCATGCTCTGCTCGGCGAAGGAGCTCGGGCTCGCCGCCGACGCGAGCGGGCTCCTCATCCTGCCGAAGGAGACGGTGCCCGGCACGCCGATCGCCGAGGCGCTCCAGCTCGCCGACGTCTTCCTCGAGATCAACGTCACCCCCAACCGGCCGGACGCGCTCTCGCACATCGGCATCGCGCGCGAGGTCGCCGCGATCACCGGCCAGCCGGTCCGGATGCCGGCGCCCAAGCTCGGCGAGGATGGGCCGCCGGCCGCGAGCCTCGTCAAGGTCCGGATCGACGCCCCCGAGAAGTGCCCCCGCTACACCGCGCGCGTCATCGAGGGGGTGAAGATCGGCCCCTCGCCGCTCTGGCTGCAGCGCCGGCTGGAGGGGTGCGGCGTGCGCTCCATCTCCAACGTCGTCGACGCCACCAACTTCGTCCTGCTCGAGCTGGGCCACCCGCTCCACGCCTTCGACCTGGACAAGGTCGACGGGCGGCAGATCGTCGTGCGGACGGCGCGGCAGGGCGAGAAGATCACGACGCTCGACGGCAAGGAGCGCGCGCTCGAGGTCGAGGATCTCCTCATCGCGGACCTGAAGCAGGGCAGCGCGCTCGCCGGGGTGATGGGCGGCAGCGTCTCCGAGATCTCGCAGGGGACGACCCGCGTGCTCCTCGAGTCGGCCTGGTTCCAGCCGAGCAGCATCCGGAGGACGTCGCGCCGGCAGGGGCTCAAGAGCGAGGCCTCCTACCGCTACGAGCGCGGCGCCGACCCGGGGATGGTCATCGCCGCCGCGGATCGCTGCGCGGCGCTGATCGCGGAGCTGTCGGGCGGCACGGTCCGCCCCGGGATCGTGGACGTCCACCCGCGCCCGGCGACGCCCGCCGAGGTGCGGCTGCGCTGGAACCGCCCCGCGCAGATCCTGGGGATGGAGATCTCCCGCGCCGACGCGACGAAGATCCTCACCGGGCTCGGCTTCGCCGAGAAGGCAGCCGACGCGGAGGGCGCCACCTTCGTCGTCCCGAGCTGGCGCGTGGACGTCTCTATCGAGGAGGACCTCGTCGAGGAGCTCGTCCGGACCAAGGGCTACCACGCCATCCCCGAGACCCTCCCGCGCACCGCGATCGACACCCCGGTCGAGTCGCTTCAGCTCCAGGCGATCGCGCGCATCCGCGCCGCCCTGGAGGGCGCCGGCTTCGCCGAGGCGGTGAACTTCAGCTTCGTGGCGGAGCGCGAGCTGGCGCCGTTCGAGAAGCACGTCGTGACCGGCGACGGCAGCGGCCGCGCGCTCGGCGTGGCGCTCAAGAACCCGATCAGCGCCGACCTCTCGGTGATGCGGACGAACCTCGTGCCGTCGCTCCTGAAGAACGTCGCGCACAACCGGCGCCAGCGCGTCGAGGACGTGCGGCTCTACGAGATCGCCAGCGTCTACCACCCGCACCACGATCCGAAGGATCGCCCGACCGCCGAGGCGATCGAGGTCGCCGCGGTGCTCTGCGGCAAGCGGAGCCCCGCAGGCTGGGCCACCGGCGGCGGCGAGCCGCTCGACTTCTACGACGCGAAGGGGGCGGCGCAGGGCGTCCTCGAGGCGCTCGGCGTGGACGTCCGCTGGCGCGCCCGTGGCGACGGCTGGCTCCACCCCAGGGCCTCCGCCGAGCTGGTCGCGGCTGACGGCGACGAGCTGGTCGGCGAGGTTGGCGAGCTCCACCCCAGGGTGGCGGCCGCGTTCGATCTCCCCCGCGGCGTCCTGGCCCTGCGCCTCTCCCTCGAGGCGCTGCTGCGGCTCATGAAGCCCGTCCCGCAGTACCGGCCGATCCCGCGCCTGCCGGCCGTCCTCCGCGACCTCGCGGTCGTCGTGAAGGAGGAGGTCGCCGCGGCCTCGGTGGAGGCGGTCGTCCGCGAGGAGCCGCTCGTGGAGACGGTGACGCTCTTCGACGTCTACCGTGGGGCGCCGCTCGCCGCCGGGACCAAGAACCTGGCGCTGGCCATCAGCTACCGCGCGGCCGATCGGACGCTCACCGACGCCGAGGCGGACGGCGCGCACGCGAAGATCGTCTCGCGGCTGGCCGAGAAGGTCGGCGCCGAGCTTCGAGGGTAGGGTGACTCGCGGCGGGTGGACGCGCAGCGCGCTCGTCACCGCCGCCGCCGTTGGCGTCGTCGTCACCCTGGCGCTCGTGGCGTGGCTCGCAGGTGCCGTGCGCGGCACCGACGCTCGCCCGATCGTCGAGGGCGTGCCGGCGCCGGCTCGCGAAGCCCAGCTCGAGTCGGCGGAGAAGGCCACTCGCGAGCGCCGTGAGGCGGCGCGCAGGGAGCTCAATCGGCTCCCCCCTCCACACAGAGCGCCCTAGAAGGGGCAGGCGGTTTGACAGCCCGAGGAAAATTGGTTAACGAATCGGGTACTTAGCTAGCGATTCTCCCGGGGGCGCTCCGCCGTGACCAAGGCAGACATCATCGAGAACGTCTACGAGAAGGTCGGCTTCTCGAAGAAGGAAGCGGCCGAGATCGTCGAGATGGTCTTCGACACGATCAAGGAAACCCTGGAGCGCGGCGAGAAGATCAAGATCAGCGGCTTCGGGAACTTCATCGTTCGCGACAAGAAGTCGCGAGTCGGCCGCAACCCTCAGACCGGCGAGGAGATCGAGATCAGCGCGCGGCGCGTGCTGACCTTCCGTCCCAGCCAGGTCCTGAAGAACGCGCTCAACCTGTCCGCGGAGGCATTCGAGGCGGCCGGGGGAGCGAACCCGCCGCCGCCGGCTCCGTAGTGGCCAACCGCCGCCGGGCTCCGTTGCCTCCCAAGCGTAAAGCAGCGTCCCGGACGAGCCGCCCCACCGACGCGTCACCAGAGGCCGCGGCGCGCGCGATCTCCGACTTCCTCGACGCCATGGGGCTCCCGCCGGACGTCCGGCGCTCCACCGCGCTCGCGCTCACGCCGAGGCGCGTGACCGAGGCCTGGCTCGGAGACCTGCTCGACGGCTACCGCCGCGACCCGGCGGTCATCCTCTCCGACGCGATCCCGTCGCGGAAGCGCGACCTCGTCGCGGTGACGGGGATCGACTTCCACTCGATCTGTCCGCACCACCTGCTCCCGTCCCGTGGCGTGGCGCACGTCGCCTACGTGCCCGGGAAGCGGATCGCCGGCTTCGGCCAGATCGTCCGGCTCGTCGACGCGCTCGCGCACCGGTTCGTGCTCCAGGAGGATCTCGCGCGGAGCGTCGCCGACGCCCTCGTGCGCCACCTCGGGGCGCGAGGCGCGGCCTGCATCCTCGACGCGGAGCAGCTCTGCATGACCGTGCGCGGCGGGCGCCGGCCGCATGCCCGCGCGCACGCCGACGCCTTCGTCGGCGTCATGGCGCGCGACGAGCGGCTCCAGCGCCGCTTCCTGCGGCTCCTGGGGCGCGCCCCCGCCGGGAGGTGACCCAGGTGGCTGCGCCGATCGCGGCGGCGGTGAAGGAGCTCCTCGCCGCGTTCGAAGGGCGGAGCGTCGTGCAGGATCCCGGCCGGCTGGCGGAGTACGGCCACGACGAGTCGGAGCTCGGCACCTACGCGCCGGACGTGGCGGTGCTCGTCGAGAGCGCGGCGGACGTGCAGGCGGTCTTCGCGATCGCCTCGCGCCACCGGGTGCCGGTGGTCCCCGTCGCGGCCCGCTCGGGAAAGTCCGGCGGCTGCCTCGCGGTCCAGGGCGGCATCGCCGTGTCGCTGGAGCGGATGAACAGGATCCTCGAGGTCAGCACCGGGGACCTGGTCGCGCGCGTCGAGCCGGGGGTGATCACCGGCGTGCTCCAGGCGGAGGTCGAGCGGCACGGGCTCTTCTACCCGCCGGACCCCAACTCGCTCGAGCTCTGCACGATCGGCGGGAACGTGGCGGAGAACGCCGGCGGCCCGCGGGCGCTCAAGTACGGCGTCACCCGCGACTACGTGCTGGGGCTCACGGTGGTCATCCCGACCGGGGAGCTCCTGCGGCTGGGCCACCGGAGCATCAAGGGGGTCGCCGGCTACGATCTCACCGGCCTCTTCGTCGGGAGCGAGGGGACGCTCGGGATCGTCACCGAGGTGATGCTGCAGCTCGTCCCGCGCCCCCGCCACGTGGCCACCGCGCTGGTGGCCTTCGCGTCCGTGGAGGTCGCGGCCCGCGCCGTCTCGCGCGTCCTCGCGCAGGGGATCGTCCCGCGGTGCCTGGAGCTGCTCGACGACGTCTCGCTCGAGGCCGCGATGAAGACCTCCCCCTTCCAGTTCCCGCCGGGCGCCGGGGCGGCGCTCCTCGTCGAGACCGACGGGAACGACGAGGAGCAGGTCTTCGCCGAGATCGTGAAGGTCGCCGAGGCCGTGCAGGGCGAGGCGTCGGGTGAGGTGATCGTGGCGCAGAACGAGGCGCACCGCCGGGCCATCTGGGAGACGCGCAGGTACCTCTCGGTCAACCTCAAGGCGGTGCACCCCTTCAAGCTCTCCGAGGACGTCGCCGTCCCTCGCTCGCGCATCCCTGAGATGGTCGCGCGGGCGAAGCGGGCGGGGGAGCGGCGAGGCCTCGCCGTCGCGACCTACGGCCACGCAGGCGACGGGAACCTCCACTGCAACGTCCTCTTCGATCGCGCGGAGGAGCGGCCCGCGGTGGACGAGGCGGTCGGCGAGATCCTGCGCGCCGCGGTCGACCTCGGAGGCACCATCACGGGGGAGCATGGCGTGGGGCTCGCGAAGCGCGACTTCCTGGTCTACGAGCAGGGGAAGGATCTGGTCGCCCTCCAGCGCCGGCTGAAGGCGGTCTTCGATCCCCTAGGAATCCTGAATCCCGGGAAGATCTTCGGCGCAGCGAGTTGAACTACCCCCCCTCTCCCCTACCGGGGGAGAGGGCAGGGTGAGGGGGCTGCGAGGCCTCGCGCGATCCCTTCTGGGTCCACGACAAAGGCCTGCAAACCGGGGCAACTGTCCTTATTCAACGAGGGCATCCCCCAGCAGCCCCCAGGAGACGACTGCCACCATGTCCACCCCTCCAGCTCCCTCTCCAGGCCGCCAGTTCGAGCAGCGCGACGCCGTCACCATCCGCTTCGTCGGCGACTCCGGCGACGGGATGCAGCTCACCGGCACGGAGTTCACGCGGGCCAGCGCCATCGCCGGGAACGATCTCGCGACGTTCCCGGACTACCCCGCGGAGATCCGGGCGCCGGCGGGATCGCTCGCCGGGGTCTCCGGGTACCAGGTCAACTTCGGCTCGAAGGAGATCTTCACCCCGGGCGACGCCCCCGACGTGCTCGTGGCCATGAACCCGGCCGCCCTCAAGACGAACCTCGCCGACCTGAAGCCGGGCGGGATGCTCATCGTCAACTCGGGCGCCTTCACCCAGCTCAACCTGACCAAGGCCGGGTACGAGACCAACCCCCTCGACGACGCGGCGCTCAAGGCCACCTTCAGGATCGTCGCCGTCGACATGGGCAAGCTGACAGAGGCGGCGCTGCAGGGCTCCGGCCTCTCGGCCAAGGACGTCGCGCGGAGCAAGAACTACTTCGCGCTGGGGCTGATGTACTGGCTCTACGACCGCCCGACCGAGTCGCAGCTCGCGTCGATCCAGCGGAAGTTCGCGAAGAAGCCGGAGTTCGCGGCGGCCAACCAGAGCGTCTTCAAGGCTGGGTACGCCTTCGGAGAGACCACGGAGCTCTTCCACGCGCGCTACCGCGTGCCGCCGTCGAAGCTGCCTCCCGGCAACTACCGTACGGTCACCGGCAACTTCGCGACGGCGCTCGGGCTCGCGGTCACCGCCCGGCTCAGCGGGAGGACGGTCTTCCTGGGCAGCTACCCCATCACGCCCGCCACGGAGATCCTCCACGAGGCCGCCAACCTCAAGGAGCACGGCGTCGTCACCTACCAGGCAGAGGACGAGCTCGCCGGAGTCGGCTCCGCGATCGGCGCCTCCTTCGGCGGCGCGCTCGGTGTGACCACCACCTCGGGCCCCGGCCTCGCGCTCAAGGCCGAGATGATCGGCTTCGCCGTCATCACCGAGCTGCCGCTCGTCATCGTGGACGTCCAGCGCGGCGGGCCGTCCACCGGCATGCCCACGAAGACCGAGCAGTCGGACCTGCTGATGGCGCTCTTCGGGCGCCACGGCGAGGCGCCGCTGCCGGTGATCGCGGCCCAGAGCCCCGGCGACTGCTTCTGGTCGGCGCTCGAGGCCTTCCGGATCGCGGTGAAGTGGATGACCCCGGTCGTCCTGCTGACCGACGGCTACCTCGCGAACGGCGCCGAGCCGTTCCTCATCCCGGATCCGGCGACGCTCCCGAAGATCGACGTGAAGCTCCAGACGGAGCCCAACTACGAGGGGAAGTTCATGCCCTACGCCCGGGACGGGAAGCTCGTCCGTCCGTGGGCCATCCCCGGCACTCCGGGGCTCGAGCACCGCCTGGGCGGCCTCGAGAAGGACTCGCTCACCGGCATGGTCTCCTACGACGGCTCGAACCACGAGAAGATGGTCAAGACGCGCGCCCAGAAGATCGCGAACGTGGTCGAGGACGTCCCGGACGCGGAGGTCTTCGGGAAGCCCTCCGGGAAGCTCCTGATGGTCTCCTGGGGCGGGACGTTCGGGGCCGTGCGTGGCGCCGCCGAGGCGCTGCGCGAGCAGGGGAGGGACGTGAGCCACGTCCACCTCCGCTGGCTCAACCCGCTGCCGAAGAACCTCGGCGCGCTGCTGCGCGGGTTCGAGAAGGTGCTCGTCCCCGAGGTGAACAGCGGCCAGCTCGCGCTCTACCTGCGCGCGATGTTCCCCGGCGTGGACCCGCTCCAGTTCAACCGGATCAACGGGAAGCCCCTCAAGATCTCCGAGCTCGCCGCGCGCGCCGCGGAGCTCCTCTAGCGTCGAGAAAGGAACCCAGGTCATGTCCATCACAGACGCGCGGACGGTGCTCCCGGCGCTCACCAAGAAGGACTTCGAGTCGGGCGTGGACCCGCGCTGGTGCCCCGGCTGCGGCGACTACGCGATCCTCAACCAGGTCCAGCGGGCGCTCCCCAACGCGGGCGTGAAGCGGGAGAACATCGTCTTCGTCTCCGGCATCGGCTGCTCCTCGCGCTTCCCGTACTACATGAACACCTACGGGATGCACACGCTCCACGGGCGCGCCCCGTCGTTCGCCGCGGGGCTGAAGATCTCCCGGCCGGAGCTGATGGTCTGGGTGACCACCGGCGACGGCGACGCGCTCGCCATCGGCGGCAACCACTTCATCCACGCGATGCGGCGCAACCTCGACATCAAGCTGCTGATGTTCAACAACCGCATCTACGGCCTGACGAAGGGGCAGGTCTCGCCGACGTCCGAGCTCGGCAAGAAGACCAAGACGACGCCGCAGGGCTCGCCGGACTACCCCTTCAACCCGCCGGAGCTGGCGCTGGGGGCGGGCGCCACCTTCGTCGCCCGGTCGATCGACGTGGACGGGGCGCACCTCGCGGCGGTCCTGAAGGGCGCGACCGAGCACACCGGGAGCGTCTTCGTCGAGGTCTTCCAGAGCTGTCCGGTCTTCAACGACGGCGCCTACGACTTCATCACCGACAAGGCGGTGAAGGCCGACGCCCAGCTCAGGATGGAGCAGGGGAAGCCGCTGCTCTTCGGGAAGGACGGGACGAAGGGGATCCGCTTCAACCCGCAGACGATCCAGCTCGAGGTGGTGACGCTCGGCGAGGACGGGATCACGGAGAAGGACATCCTGATCCACGACGCGACGCGCGAGGATCCGGGGATCGCGTACATGCTCGCGAACATGTCGGTCCGCCCGGGGTTCCCGACGCCGGTCGGCATCTTCCGCGACGTGCGGCGTCCCACGGTCGGCGAGCTGACCTGGGAGAAGATCGAAGCGGTCAAGGCGGCGCGCAAGAACGTGGACCTGGCGACGCTACTAACCGGTCCGGACACCTGGACGATCGGATAACCGTTCGAAAGTGCTGCGACTATGAGGGCCGACCCTGCGCCAGCGGGGGAGGCCCTCGCCATGTTCTGCGCCGCGCGCAGCCGCCTCGCAGGCACGCTGATGTGGACTGGAGGTATCGATTATTTCGCGTAGCGCAATGTGGACCTGATGGAGTAACTAAATTTGTTGGTGTTTTCTGTTGCATATTGACGGTCGTCAATTGCAAACTCAGGTCCCATTTGGTAGTTACGGCGCCTCTCTGAAACCGGGCCCGGCCGCCGGCCGGTAGCTCCCCCGAGGAGCAATCTAATGACGGAAGTGAAGAAGAAGGCTCACGGTGTCGTCGTCGTCAACCGTGAGAACTGCAAGGGCTGCGGCTTTTGCGTCGAGTTCTGCCCCACGAAGTGTCTCGCACTCGAGAAGGGGTACAACGTCAAGGGCTACCACCCTCCGTTCATGGCGCTGCCGGAGAAGTGCACCGGTTGTGACATGTGCGGCCTGATGTGCCCCGACTTTGCCATCTACGGCTACCGCGAAGCGGCGGCCGGCGAGGCGGCTTAGGAGCCACCCAAAATGAGCGGAAACGCTGAGTCGCAGGGAATTCTGACCGGGGCCCAGTACCTCGACGGCGATATGGCTGCCGCCGAGGGTGCCATCGCGGCCGGTTGCCGGTTCTCTTCTGGTTACCCCATCACTCCTTCCACCGAGGTCGTCGAGCGGCTCGCGCAGCGCTTCCCGTTCTGCGGCGGCCGCTTCCTGCAGTTCGAGGACGAGCTCGGCGCTTCGATCGCGCTCCTCGGCGCCGTCTGGGGCGGGGCCAAGGCCTGCACGGTGACGTCCGGCCCGGGCTTCTCGCTGATGCAGGAGCACATCGGCTTCGCGGCCATCACCGAGACGCCGTGCGTCTACATCAACGTCCAGCGCGCGGGCCCGTCGACCGGTCTGCCGACCGCCACGGCGCAGGGCGACATGATGCAGGCGCGCTTCGGCTCGCACGGTGACTACCGCCTGATCGCGCTCTGCCCGCAGTCGCCGCAGGAGTCCTTCGACCTCACGGTCGAGGCGTTCAACCTGTCGGAGGAGTACCGGGTTCCGGTCATCGTCATGCTCGACGAGGTCGTCGGGCACATGACCGAGAAGGTCGTCATCCCGCCGATGGACAAGCTGAAGGTCACCGAGCGGCGCTGGACCAAGAAGAAGCCGGGTGAGTTCAAGCTGTACCAGGCTGCCGAGGGGAGCCTCGTCCCCGAGATGGCCAAGGTCGGCGACGGGTACAAGCTCAACGTCACCGGGCTCACGCACGACGAGCGCGGCTACCCCGCGATGAACGTGCCGACGCACGAGAAGATGCAGACGCGGCTCTTCGACAAGCTCCTGAAGAACGTCGACAAGATCGTGCGCTGGGAGGAGACGGACACCGCCGGCGCCGACGTCGTCGTCGTCAGCTACGGCATCACCTCCCGCGTCGCCGCCCGCGCCATCCAGATGGCGAAGGACAAGGGCGTGAAGGTCGGCCACTTCCGGATCATCACGGCCTGGCCCTTCCCCGAGAAGCAGATCATCGAGCTCTCCAAGAAGGTGAAGGCCATCGTGTTCCCCGAGCTCAACCTGGGCCAGATGGTGCTCGAGGTGGAGCGGCTCAACGCCGGCCGCACCAAGGTGGTCCCGGTTCCGCACGTCGGCGGGACGGTTCACGAGCCCGAGGCAATCTTCAACAAGATCATGGAGGCCTCTCGATGAGCCCCCCCGTCAAGGAAAACCCCGTCAACAAGTACCTGCGGCTGGACCGCATGCCGTCGATCTGGTGCCCGGGTTGCGGCATCGGGACGACGGTGAACTGCTTCACGCGCGCCCTCGACGAGTCGAAGATCGACCTCGACAAGGTCACCGTGGTCTCCGGCATCGGCTGCACCGGCCGCGTCTCCGGGTACATGAACGTGGACTCGTTCCACACGACCCACGGCCGCGCGATCCCGTTCGCGACCGGCCTCGCGCTGTCGCGGCCGGACATGAAGGTCGTCGTCTACTCCGGCGACGGTGACCTCACCGCCATCGGCGGCAACCACCTCATCCACGCGGCCAGGCGCAACGCCGACCTGCTCGTCGTGTGCGTGAACAACTTCACGTACGGCATGACGGGCGGCCAGGTCACGCCGACGACGTTCAAGACCGCCATCTCGTCCACCACGCCGTACGGCGCGATGGAGGAGACGTTCAACCTCCCGCGGCTCGTGGACACCTGCGGCGCGTCCTACGTCGCCCGCTGGACGTCCTTCCACGTCCGCCAGCTCGCGAAGTCGATGAACGAGGCGCTGCAGAAGAAGGGCTTCCGCTTCATCGAGGTCATCTCCCCGTGCCCGACCCTCTACCTGCGCCGCAACAAGCTGGGCGAGGGGCTCGACGAGATGAAGTTCTACAAGGAGAAGAGCGTCATCAAGAACGGCGCGTCCACGAACGACGTCTTCCTCGACTACCGCAAGGAGATCACGGTCGGGAAGTTCGTCGATCGCGAGCGGCCGGCCCTTCAGGACGCCATGGACAGCCGTTACCGCGAGGTGCTCGGCGCCAAGTACGTGCCCTACAAGATCCCGGGCCAGGCCTAGGTCAGAGGAGACAAGACAATGGCTGTTACTGAGATCAAGTTCGGCGGTATGGGCGGCCAGGGCGTCATCCTGGGCGGCATCATCGTCGGCAAGGCGGCGGCGCTCTTCGACGACAAGTTCTCCTGCCTCACGCAGGCGTTCGGCCCCGAGGCGCGCGGGTCGGCCTGCAGCGCGCAGGTGGTGGTGGACAGCAGCCCGATCCTCTACCCCTACGTCCACAACCCCCACATGATGGTGGCGATGTCGCAGGACGCCTTCAACAAGTTCTCGCCCGAGCTCCGCCCGGACGGGATCCTCCTCATCGAGGAGGACCTGGTGAAGGTCTCCGGTCTCCCTCCCGGCGTGAAGGTCTACGGCGTCCCCGCGACCCGTTACGCCGAGGAGCTCGGCCGCAAGATGGTGCTCAACATCGTGATGGTCGGCTTCTTCACGGCCGTCACCGGCATCGTCAGCGAGAAGGCCGCCCGCGAGGCGGTCGCCGACTCCGTGCCGCCCGCCACGATCGACCTCAACATGAAGGCGTTCGACAAGGGCTTCAAGCACGGCAAGGAGCTGCTCGCCAAGCAGGCGTAGCCAGCGAGTCGCACCGACGTGATCTCGGCGCCGGATCCCTCACGGGGTCCGGCGCCGAGTGCATTTGGGCTGGCTGGCGTCACTCGCCGGCGCACTCCCTCGCCGCGCCGAGGCTCTGCTCGCAGCGAGGGTCACCAGGGGCGAGGCGCAGGCAGCGCTCGCACTCCGGGACCGCCTCGCGACAGCGCCCCTGCGCCGCGC
>JBAVTL010000595.1:0-1857 GCA_049696175.1 Anaeromyxobacteraceae bacterium | reverse complement strand
CCCCCATCCTGACGCGCTCGCGCTCCCCCCGGACGTCGAGCTCCCAGGTCGCCCCGTCCCCGCGGCGGGCGCACGCCTTGCCCGCCTCGCCGCTCCGCTCGTCGAAGACTTCTACGCACGGCGGCTCATCGGTGCGCGCTCGCGCCATGACGACCTCGGCCAGCGAGATCGGAACGGCGCCCCACTTGCCCTTGGCCCCAACCGGCTCGCCGTCCTCGAAGATCTCGAGCGGGCCGCCGACCCAGCTCCCCTCGGTGTCCGACTCCAGCTCGACGCGACGCGCGTGGATGGCGCCGCCGGCCGCCTCCGGCGCCCGGGTCCGGACGGACCAGCGCACCGCGCAGCGCTCGCCCGCGCAGCTGACTCGGAGCTCGGCGGTGCCGATCGGCTCGCCGCCGAGCTCGAAGCGGTAGCGGGTCTCCCCCTGGGCGATGGCTCCCGCCGCGAGGGCTGCGAGCAGCACGGCGATCAAGGCTTCACCTCCGGGGGGCTGGAGCGGACACGGCGGATGAGGGAGCGCGCGAGGAGGAGGACCCCCGCCCCGGCGAGCACCGCCCACGCCACGTTGGTGTAGCGCTGGAAGAGCAGCACGAGCTCGTCCAGGTTCCGCGCCGCGAGGGCGCCAGCGGCGAGGAGCAGCGCGTTCCAGGCGCACGCGGAGATCCCGCCGAGCAGGAGCACCCGGCGCAGCGGGATGCCCGAGGCGCCCGCGGCGACGAACAGGAAGGCGCGGATGCCCGGCAGGAAGCGGTTGAAGACGAGGAGCCAGCCTCCCCAGCGCCGGTAGCTCACCTCGAAGCGCGCGAGCCTCTCGGCGAACGGATGGCCGCCGGCCGCGGCTCGCCGGCCGACGCGCGGCGCCAGCCAGACGCCGATGCGGTAGTCGATCGCGGCGCCGGCGAGCGCGCCCGCGGTCACCGAGAGGAAGGTCATGGGCCAGGAGAGCTCGCCGTGCGTCGCGTACCAGGCGCCGAAGAGCACCACCAGATCGCCGGGGAACGGCGGGAACACGTACTCGATGCACGAGGCGAAGGAGAGGATGAGCGGCGCGAACGCGCCTGTCAGCGCCGCCGCCCGCGTCAACCCGTCAGCCGCCTCTGCCACCACGTTCACCGGCCGATGGTACCGCGAGATCAGTAGTTTCGGGTCCAGACGATGCTCGCCACGCCGGACTGCCCGGTGCCGTAGCGCGTCTCCACCTGCCAGCCGGGCGCCAGCTGGTACTCCATCCTGACCTCGTCGGGGTTCTCCCCCTTCTCGGGCTTGGCGTCGAACCGGCGGACGTACCCGACGTAGACCCGATCCGTGAGGTACTTGCCGGCGCTCACCGCGGTGGAGTCGAGCGACACGGAGTCGACCGGCAGCTTGTCGGAGAGCAGGTCCTTGAAGATGCCCGTCGCGACGGCGCCGGCCGCCGCCAGCCCCGCGTCCCCGGCGGCGAGGGAGTTGACGCCTTGCGCGCCCGGCTTCACCTCCGTCCGCCCCGTGGCCACCAGCATGGCGATCTGAGCCTCCGGCATCGGGGGCTCCGACGTGAGGTGGAGCTCCGGCTTGCGGATCGTGCCCCCCACGGTCGCGCGAACCACCGCCGTCGGGTTGTCGTAGCGAGCGGCGAGGTCGAGCGTCCCGGTCTCGATGGGGCCTCCGGTGAACGTCACCTTCCCCCGCTCGAGCACGAAGACCCTCCCGCCTATCGGCTCCACCTGCCCCCGGACCGCCTGGATGGAGCCGGTCGCCTCCGCGCGGGCTCCTGCGAAGGCGAAGATGGCGTCCGCCTTCAGCTCGACGTCGATCCTCGGCTGGTCCGCCCGCACGCGGAGGCGCCGGGGGGCGACGACGTGGAGCACCGTGCGGAAC
>JBAVTL010000594.1:0-2579 GCA_049696175.1 Anaeromyxobacteraceae bacterium | reverse complement strand
GGCCTCCACGCCGCGCGCGCGCATGTACCCGTCGATCTCGGCCTCGCCGACCTTGATCGACTGCCTGACACGCCCCTCCACGAACCGCTGGACGCGCAGGCTCCGGGTGAGGGTGACGAGCAGCTCGTCCTCCGCCAGGTCGTTCAGGGCGAGGAAGCGCGCGAGCTCGGCGGGCGAGGCGAAGCGGGAGCGGAACCGGACGAGCTCCTGCTCCGCCTCGTCGCGCCCGACCTCGGCGACGAGGAGCCGGTCGGCCTCCTCCGCCACCAGCGTCTGGTCGATGAGCCACTCCAGCGAGGCCGAGAGCGCCGGCCCGTCGAGCCGCCCGAAGGCCGCCTCGGTGGCGCCCCGGGCGACCAGGGCGATCCGGGCCTCCTCGCGGAGCCGGGTGAGCGTTATCGGGCGGACCGGGCGGGCGGGAGAGGTCTGGACCGTCGCCAGCACCGCCTCGATCAGGCGTCCCTCGGGGGCGGGTTCGGCCGCGAGGACGGCGGCGAGGAGCAGGAGGAGCACGGGGCCATCTTACAGCGGGCCGGTTGCGTCCGCGCCCAACGGGTCGCGACGACGTTCCCCGTCATGATGGGCGGGCAGGGACGTAAGTCCCAGCCCTTTTCCCAAGCAGCCATTGACGCCCCCGCAGGTGGCGTTACGTTGTCGCCGTGGCCCAACGCGACCTGTACGACATCCTGGGCGTGGCGCGCACCGCCTCGCCCGAAGAGATCAAGCGCGCCTACCGGAAGCTCGCCCACCAGTTCCACCCGGACAAGAACCCGGGGAACAAGACGGCCGAGGAGCGATTCAAGGAGATCTCAGCCGCCTCTGAGGTCCTCTCCGACCCCAAGAGGCGCAAGCTCTACGACGAGTTCGGCCCCGACTCGCTGCGGACCGGGTTCGACGAGAAGCGCGCCGAGGAGTACCGCCGCTACCGGAGCCAGGGGGTCCCTCCCGGCGGCGTGCCCTTCGACTTCGGCGACTTCCGGACCGTGAACGTCGACGGTGGCGCCTTCGACTTCTCGTCGATCTTCGGAGAGATCTTCGGCCAGGCGAGCCGGCGGCGCGGCCAGCCCTTCCCCGTCGAGGGAGAGCACGCCGAGGCCGAGGTCGAGGTCACGCTCCGGGAAGCCGCCCTCGGCGGCGAGCGCGACCTCCGCATCGGCGGCCGTACGCTCCGCGTCAAGATCCCGGCTGGCGTCGGCGACGGGTCGCAGATCCGGCTGGCCGGCCAGGGCCGGCCCGGCCAGCACGGCGGGAAGGCCGGCGACCTCTTCCTCAGGGTGAGGCTCGCCGAGCACCCGCTCCTGCGCCGCGACGGGCGGGACCTCTCCATCGACCTCCCGGTCACCGTGCCGGAGGCCGTGGAGGGCGCTGAGGTCACGCTGCCGACGTTCGAGGGGCCTGTCCGCTTCCGCGTCCCTCCCGGCTCGCAGAGCGGGAAGCGGATCCGGCTGAAGGGGAAGGGGCTCCCGGAGCTCCGCGGAGGCGCCCGCGGGGATCTCTACGCCGTCATCCGCATCGTGCTGCCGGAGCCCAGCGAGAAGCTGGCGAAGGCGGCGCGCGCGCTCGAGCCCCTCTACAAGGAGGATCCTCGGGCGGCCATCTCGTTGTAGAAGGGACCACCGATGGGACTCTTCGACCTCTTTGCATCGAAGGAGACGCGCGCGCAGGGCGCCCTCCAGAAGCTCACGCAGAAGCTCACGCAGAAGTACGGCCCCCCGGAGAACCGGGCCAAGGCCATCGATCAGCTCCACGATCTGGGCACGCCCGAGGCGCTGCAGGCGCTCTGCATGCGCTTCACGATCCTCGCCGATCCGACCATCACCGACGCCGACGAGAAGCAGCGCGTCTTCCAGCTGCTCGCCGAAGAGGGGGAACAGGCGGTCGTCCCCGTCGAGAGGTTCATCCACGAGCAGGAGTCGGGGGTCGCCTGGGGGCTGCGCATCCTCGCGGCCGTCCTCCCCGCCGAGCGGCTCCAGCCGATCGTGCTCGGGGAGCTCTCCCACCTCGGCCGCGTCTACTCGCGCGATCCCGAGAAGAAGCTGACGCTCCTCACCTGGCTGCGGGAGCACATCGCCGGCGCGGACTCGGCCGGTGAGGCGGTCGCGGAGGCGGTCCTGCCGCTGCTCGAGGACTTCAGCGACGACGTCCGGATCGCCGCCACCCGCGCGCTGGCGGCGCTCGCCCGCTCCGAGCGGACCCGCGACGCCCTCGTCGGGCTCCTCCTGCGCGACCGGGAGAACCTCCGGGTCCGCGGGGAGGTCTTCGAGGCGCTCGCCGAGCTCGGCGCCGACGTCAAGGGGCACCGCCCGGACGTCGAGGCGCTGATCGCCGAGCCCTTCTTCCTCGACCGCGAAGGGCACGTGAAGAAGCGGGGCTGACGACCCCGTGAGCGACCCGGCCCAGGACCCTCCTCCCCTTCCGCCGGAGCCCGAGACGGCGCGCCGACGCTCCTTCCTCGACCGCTGGTTCGGGCACGTTCGCGTCCCGCGCGAGGCGCCGTCCACGCTGTCCAGCCTCGCGCGGCGCGGCGCGGTCGTGCTGGTCATGCGCTCGCCGGGGCTGCTCGAGCTGCTCTTCGCGCG
>JBAVTL010000593.1:0-1888 GCA_049696175.1 Anaeromyxobacteraceae bacterium | reverse complement strand
GCTCCTTGCCGGTGCCGCTCTCGCCGCTGACGAGGACCGTGACGTCGCGCGGCGCGACCCGCGCCACCAGCGCGGCGAGCCGGCGCATCGGCTCGGAGGCGAAGACCATGCCGCCCGCGAGCGCAAGCTCGCCGGAGAGCCGCTCGTTCTCCTGCGCCAGCCGCGCCGCCTCGACGGCGCGGCGCACCACGGCCAGCAGCTCCTCGGGCTCGAACGGCTTGCGGAAGTAGTCGAAGGCCCCCGCCTTCATCGCCTCCACCGCCTGCCGCTCCGAGCCGTGGGCCGTGACGAGGACCACGCGCGGCGCCGGGGAGCGCGCCGTGATCGCCTTCAGGAGGGCCATCCCGTCGAGCCGCGGCATCCGGAGGTCCGTCACGACGAGCGAGTGGCCGCCGCGATCGAGCACTCGAAGCGCCTCCTCGCCGTCGGCCGCCTCTTCGACGTCGAGCCCCTCCGACTCCAGGATCTCGCGCAGCGTGTAGCGGACGCCGGGGTCGTCGTCGACCACGAGGACGCGGATGGTCATGAGCACCTGGGGGAGAGGTGAAGGTCGTTTGGGAGCGTCACTTCGGCGATCGTCCCCCCGCCGTCCCGCGGCCGGAGCGTGAGCTCCCCGCCGTGCTGGCGCGCGAGGGCCCGCGCGATCGTGAGCCCCAGCCCGAAGCCACTCTCCTTGGTCGTGACCCCGGGCTTGAAGGCCTCCTCGCCGAGCCCCGGCGCGACGCCGCGGCCGCGGTCGAGCACGCGCAGGACCGTCATCCCGTCGCCGTGCTCCTCCGCGCGAAGCTCCACCGTGCCACCGCGCGGGGTGGCGTCGATGGCGTTCTGGACGAGGTTGATCAGGACCTGCCGCAGCTTCCGCGCGTCGCAGCGGGCCCGCACCGGCTCGAGCGGTGCTTCGAGCGCGACGCCGCGCTCCTGGGCGAGCCCCTCGTGGAGCGCGGCCACCTCTCGGCACAGGGCCGCGACGTCGGCGGCGGCCAGGGCGAGCGGGACGAGCGGCCTCGAGAAGTTGAGGAACTCGTCGAGCGTGGCCTGCATCCGGTCCACCTCACGGCGCAGGACGCCGAGCCGCTCGGCCCCCTTCCCGTCCGGACACTGCTGCACGAGGAGCGAGGCCAGCCCCTTCACGCTCGCGAGCGGGTTCTTCAGCTCGTGGGCGATCTCGCCCGAGAGGGCCGTCAGCTCCTCGGTCCGCTCGGCGTGGACGCGCAGCGACTCCTGCTGCGCCGAGACCGTCCGCGCGACCATCGTGTCGAGCGCCAGCCGGACCGCCCGCCCCGCGGCGCGGAGCATGCCGAGGATGAACGTGAAGGCGGCCGCGCGCGGCAGCGGGTGGGGGCCGGGCTGGCCGAGCGCGAGCGCGGGGAGGAGGCCGGACGCGGCGATCGCGGCGAGCAGCCAGACCCCGCCGAGCTGGATCGCGAAGAGCACGTGGGAGACGACCTTCGTGCAGAAGAGGGCCGTTGCGGCCGCGATGACGACGAGGACGGGGAGGAGGGGGCTGTCGATGCCACCGCTCGCGGCAGACACCAGGAGGATGCCCCCCGTGGCGAAGGCGAGGTTGAGGTCGATCGCGCCGGGGAGCAGCCCGTGGGCGCGGTACCGGCGGAACTCGAAGACGATGAAGGCGGTGAAGGCGGGGAGGGCGGCCGCGAACACGGCGAGGCGCCAGGGGGTCCGGTCGACGGCGACCAGCCACGCGAAGAGCGCGAGGAAGAGCGGGATCAGCCAGAGCCGCGCGCGGGTCATCTGGCCGAAGAGCCGCTCCGCCGCCTGCCGCTGGATCTCCTCGAAGCCGGGCGGGATCAGGGGCTCCTCCAGCGCGGCCGCGCGCCGCCCGTCGAGGATACGCCGCGTCGCCCCGCGCCGCATCTCAGCCCTCGCC
>JBAVTL010000592.1:0-5176 GCA_049696175.1 Anaeromyxobacteraceae bacterium | reverse complement strand
GGCCGGAGGCGCCGAGCCCCCTGCCGATGACGAGGTAGGTCGCGGTCAGGACGAGCCCGAGCCCTACCCCAGCGACGTACGGGTTCCAGTGCGGCTTCGGTTCGTTGTGCATGTCGATCACCTCAGCGGAGGAAGAACACCTGGGGACGGGTCCCGGCCTCGGGCTTCACGACGTCGCCGCGGCGCGTCGCGACCAGCCGCGAGACCGCGCTGCCGGGGTCGGCGAGGTCCCCGAAGGTCAACGCCCTGGTCGGGCAGGTGGTGACGCACGCCGGGTCCACGCCGCGCACCACGCGGTGCAGGCAGAAGGTGCACTTGTCGACGAAGCCATCCTGCGGGTGGACGTAGCGCGCGCCGTAGGGGCAGGAGGTGATGCAGGCCTTGCAGCCCGTGCACTTCCGCCGGGTGACGAGCACCACGCCGCCCTCCCCCACGTGGCTCGCGCCGGTGGGGCAGGCGCCGACGCACGGTGGGTCCTCGCACTGGTTGCAGCGCTCGGAGCGGATCTGCATCGAGAGGTCGGGGAAGGTCCCGTGCACCTCCTGCACGATCCAGTCGCGGAAGCCGCCGAGCGGCACCGCGTTCTCCGTCTTGCACGAGATCACGCAGGCGTTGCAGCCGACGCAGCGGCGGGTGTCGACCGCCATCCCGAATCGCCTCTTCATGCGACCTCCGGCCGCTCGAGCCTGACGAAGTTCACGTTCATGCCGGTCCCGCCCATGATCGGATCGATCTTGTAGCGGGTGGTGAGGGCGGCGTCGGACGCACCGCGCCCGTTCGCGTACCTGAGCCCCTTGGCGTTCTGCCCCCAGCCGTGGACCAGGAAGACGCAGTCGCCGCGGATCCGCTGCGTCAGCT
The DNA here is from genome assembly GCA_049696175.1 of Anaeromyxobacteraceae bacterium. GTDB lineage: Bacteria > Myxococcota > Myxococcia > Myxococcales > Anaeromyxobacteraceae > DATIVK01. The sequence goes on along the minus strand of JBAVTL010000592.1, from coordinate 4,318 downwards.
TCACGCGGACCGGCCCGGACCTCGCGCCGTCCTGGTTCACCAGCATCACGCGGTCACCGTTCGCGAGCGGCGGGTCCTCGAAGCCGGCGAGCGTGCGCGCGACGTCGGCGTTCACCCAGACCTCGTTCTCCGGGTAGGGGTCTGCGAGGAGGCGGTTGTTCACCGTCCGGCCGAACGTGTGGAGCGGGCTTCGCCCGTTGAGGAGCCGGAACATCCCTGGGGGCCCCTCCTCCTGCGCCACGTAGTTCGGGAGTGGATCGAAGCCGAGATCCTGGAGTTGCTTGCTGAAGAGCTCCACCTTCCCCGAGTCGGTCCCGAACTCGTAGCTCGCCCCCTCCTCGATGCAGGTCTGGGCGGGATCGCCGAGGAGCACCCCCTTCGCGTTCAGCTCCTCCCAGCTCAGCCCCGCGCCGTCGACGCGCGCCTTGACGTACTCGAGGGCGTCCTTCCACGGGAAGAACTCCCCGAGCCCGACCTTCCCAGCCAGCTCCTTCGCGATCCACCAGCTCGGCCTGGTCTCGTACATCGGCTCGACCGCCGCGCGCCTGATGGCGATGAACGGCTTTCGCCACGGGCCGTTCCAGAGGTCGTCCTCGCGCTCCAGGTAGGTGCACTCGGGCAGGACCACGTCGGCCCACCCGGCGATCTCCGCCGGCAGGACGTCGACCACCGTGATGTGATCCAGCGCCTGGATCGCCTCGATCACCTCCGACCGCTTTGGGAGCGCCTGCATCAGGTTGCAGCCGTAGACGAGCCAGGCCTTCAGGTCGTACAGCGCGTTGCCCGGCTTCGTCGCGTCGCAGAGCCCGGACGCGAGCACCTCCGTCGCGACCGGGTAGGTCGTCCCCTTCGGCGTGTCGCACTTTCCGCGCGCGTCGTCGCGGTGTGGGACCGGCACCGGCAGCTTGTACGGGCCGACGCCGACCTTCTCCTGGAAGACGTACCCGCCGCGGCGGCCCCAGCTCCCGAGGAGCGCGACCAGGATGGCCATCGCCCGCTCGCGCTGCGTGTCGTCGCCGTACCAGACCGTGTGGCGCCCGGGGTGGATGAGCGACGCCGGCCTCGCCGAGCCGATGAGCCGGGCCGAGTCGCGGATCAGCTCCGGCCGGATCCCGGTGATCGGCCACGCCCACTCCGGCGTCTTGTCCTTGACGTGGGCCTTCAGCTCCTCGAAGCCGACCGTCTGGGCCGCGACGAAGTCCGCGTCGTAGAGCTTCTCCTCGACGAGGACGTTGGCCCAGGCGAGCAGGAGCGCGATGTCGGTGCCCGGCTTGATGGGGAGCCAGTAGCGCGCCTTCCCTGCGGCCACCGAGAAGCGCGGATCGACCACCACCAGCTGCGCGCCGCGGCCGAGCGCGTCGGCCAGCTCCTGCACCTGGGTGTTGTGCATGTTCTCGCCCAGGTGGCTGCCGATGAGCGTGATGACCCGGGCGTTCTCGATGTCGATCGGCTCGGGCGAGCCGAGCGGCATGCCGTAGGTGAGCGTGAAGGCCGCCTCTCGCGGACCGCGGCACTGGGCATAGGAAGGCGCGCCGATGTTCGGCGAGCCCCAGACCTTCATGAAGTGCTTGAACCAGCCGCCGCCCGAGCCGTGCGTGAAGAGGGCGAGCGCCTCCGGGCCGTACTTCGCCTTCACCTGCTCCAGCCCCTCGGCCACCTTCCCGAGCGCGTCGTCCCAGCTCACCTCGACGAACTCGTCCTCTCCCCGCTTGTTCCTGCGGACGAGCGGCTTGCGGAGCCGGTCCGGGTCGTAGAGCAGGCCGGTCGCGCCCGCGCCGCGGGGGCAGAGCATCCCGCGCGACAGCGGGTGGTGCGGGTTGCCGACGACCTTCGTGACCCGGCCGTCCTTGACGTGCGCGAGCACGCCGCAGTTCCAGAAGCAGAGCTCACAGTAGCTGGGGACCACCCGATCGCCGTCGGTCCGCGGATCGAGGACGGGGTCGCCGTCGAGCCCCCACCAGCGGGTGCCGAGCCCGGTCGCGACGGCGGCGCCGCCAGCGGTCGCCGTCCCGATCCTGATGAACTGCCTGCGAGTCAACGCCATGGGCACGCTCCTTGCGGCGCCGGCCGGTGGGGCTCAGCGCGAGCACTTCTCCATGCAGCAGACGAGGTCGTGGAGCGCCGGCTCGGCGACCCGGTAGTGGGCGAATCCGTTCGCGCGGGTGGCCGCCACGAGCCCGTGCGCCCTGAGGATCCGAAGCTGCTGCGAGACGATGGGCTGGGCCGTGTCGAGCCGCGACGCGAGCCCGCCGACGGTCTCCTCGCCGGCGCAGAGGACCGCGACGATCCGGATCCGGAGCGGATGCGCGACGGCCTTCAGCACCTCGGCGACGTGCGCCGCCCTGCGTGCGTCGTCTCGAAGCCTCTTCATCGTTCACCTAGTGACATCGCTATGTCGCTACCCAGCTATGGAAGAAGCGGGCCAGCGCCGGCGCTGGCCTAACCCTCCGTGAAGACTCGCGTGCGCGCCGGCGCCGCACGAATCGGCTGCGTCAACCCACGCAACCTGCGACGCCGCTGCGCCTTCTCACGCGCCCCTTGCGGGCCCGTGCGACGCACTGCCGCATGTACTGGTCTTCTCAGGGGATTTTCCCCACCCCAGACAGGCTCCTGACTTTGGATGGGAGGGGTATCTACTAATGGGTGGTGCTGACAGCTCCGCCAAGAGCGCCCGAGGGGCGAGACCGTTTGCCCGGCGGCGCGCGCCGCGGCTCCTCCGTCTACATCGCCCCTCTGTTCGTGCTCAGCGGACTCGCCTGGGTAGGTCTCTCGGATCTCGCCATCTCCCATTACGTGGCGGACGCGAACCTCCAGGGCCGGCTGCGGACGCTGGAGGACGTCCTCTTCGTGGTCGTGTCCGGGCTCATCCTCTTCCTCCTGATCTCGCGCGGGGAGGAGCGGCTTCGCCGCGTCGGGGAGGAGCTTCACGCGACCCTCGACAGCCTCGGCGACGGGGTGCTTGTCGTCGGCGCGAGCGGGAGGATCGTCGAGATCAATCGCGCCGTCATGGATCTGACCGGCGTTCGCCGCAGGGAGGATCACCTCGTCCACGTCGAGGACTGGGCACGCCGGGTGAGCCTCCGGCAGGGGGACGGCAAGCCGGTCCCTCGCGAGCAGCTCTCGACGCTGCGCGCGCTGCGCGGCGAGCACCCGGGCACCTACGACGCGGTCCTCCGGCGCACCGACGGAAGCGACCTGCCGATCGCGATCTCGGCGGCGCCGATCCTCGACCGCGCCGGCCGGCCCCGGCTCGCGGTGGCGGTGCTGCGCGACACCAGCGAGGCGCTCCGCCTCTCCCAGACGCGGGAGGAGTTGCTGGCGACGGCGGCCCACGAGCTGAAGACCCCGCTCTCGGTGATCAAGGCCCACGCGCAGCTCCTGCTGCGCCGCGCCGAGCCCGAACCGGGGCTGCAGGTCATCGTCCGCCAGGTGGACCGGCTCACCCGCCTAGTGCAGCAGATCCTCGACGCGTCGCGGCTGCGGCTCGACAACGTGGAGCTGCGTTGGGAGCGGCTCGACCTCGCAGAGGCCGCAGCGGTCGTGGTGACCGACATGGGCCCCCGCCCAGGAGGTCACCCCGTCACCTTCGAAGGACTAGGCGGCGCCTGGGTGCGGGCGGACCGGGACAGGATCACCCGCGTCGTCACCGCGCTCGTCGACAACGCCCTCCGCTTCTCCCCCACCGACAGCCCGGTCGAGGTGCGCGTCGGCGTGCACGGCGCGGAGACGATCTTCTCGGTGCTCGACCACGGGGTGGGGATTCCACCCGAGCGCCAGGAGCGCGTCTTCGAGCGCTATTACCGCGCCCACGCCGGGACGCCCGACGACCGCGGAGGGCTCGGCGTCGGGCTCGACACCTGCCGCGAGATCGTGGCGCGCCACGGCGGCCGGATGTGGTTCCAGAGCGAGCCTGGCACCGGGTCCACGTTCCTCTTCGCCCTGCCGCTCGCGGGCGACCGCGAGGTGAAGGCATGAGCCCCCTCCCGTTCGGCGTCCTGGTCGTCGAGGACGACGTGGACCTCGCCTCCCTGATGGCGCTCGTCCTCTCCGACGCCGGCTACGGCGTCCGGACCGCGCCGGAGGGAGGGGCCGCGCTAGAGCGCGTCGCCGAGGAGATGCCCGGGCTCATCCTCCTCGACATGAGGATGCCGGGCATGAACGGCTGGGAGTTCGCCCGCCAGTTCCGCGGGCGTCACGGCCGCGCGGCGCCGATCGTGGTGGTGACCGCCGCGGAGAACGCGCGGGCGCGCGCCGCCGAGGTGGAGTCGGAGGGGTGGCTCGCGAAGCCCTTCGAGACCGACGAGGTCCTCCGGATCGT
>JBAVTL010000591.1:0-3142 GCA_049696175.1 Anaeromyxobacteraceae bacterium | reverse complement strand
CATCAGCGCGACGTCGAGCGCCGAGAGCGGCCAGATGGCGTCGAGCAGGTCGCGCTGCGGGACGTAGCCGATCCGGAGCGAGCGCGGCGCGACCCGCCGCCCGGCGAGCGGGGCGAGCGTCCCGAGCAGCGTGCGGAGGAGCGTCGTCTTCCCGCCGCCGTTGGGCCCGACGAGCGCGATGAAGTCCTTCCGCGCCACCGAGAGCGAGACGCCCGACAGGAGCGCGTGGTGGCCGTAACCGATCGAGGCATCCTCCAGCGCCACCAGCGGCTGGGCGCCGTTCATCGGAGCGCCCCGGTCACGCGCGCCACCAGCAGGTCGATCCACTGCTCGTACCCCTTCGCCGCCGGGTCACCCCCGACGTCCCCTGGGACGACGACCAGCTTCGCCCCCGAGAGGCGGGCCACCAGCTCGTCCGAGCGCGGGTCGTAGTAGCTCTCGACGACGCAGGCCTTCACGCCGTCGCGCTTCGCCTGCTGCACCAGCGCCGCGAGGTGGGCGGGCGGCGGCGGCGTCCCGGGGCGCGGCTCCATCTCCCCCACGCTCCGCAAGCCCGTCCAGTCCAGGAAGTAGACGAGGGTCCGATGGTGCGTGAAGAGCGCCCTCCCCTTCACGGGCGCCAGCTGCGCCGTCCACCGCGCGAGCGCGCCCTCCATCCGCTTCGCGAACGCGTCGGCGCGGGCGCGATAGCTCGCCGCCCCGGACGGATCGAGGACGGCGAGCCGATCGGCGATGCCCGTGGCGACGCGCACGGCGCGGCGCGGGTCGGAGAGGAAGTGCGGGTTCCCGCCAGGGTGGAGATCACCGGCGCTCCGGTCCACCGGTCCGGTGGGCACGTCGAGGACGGTCACGAGCGACGCCGCGGCGAGCCGCCCCGGGCCGCCAGGCTGGATGCGCGGGTTGCGCGACTGGTTCACGAGCGGCGGGAGCCAGCCGATCTCCAGATCGAGGCCGACGTCCACCAGCAGGTCCGCCCCGCGCAGCTTCACGGCGAGGATCGGGTTGGCGTCCACGAAGTGCGGGTCCTGGACTCCTCGCGAGAGGCTCTCCACGGAGGCGCGGTCTCCCGCGACCTCGCGGGCGATCGCGGCGAGCCCCTCGGTGGTGGTGACGACGTGGAGCGCGGCGAAGGCGGGAGCGGGAGCGGCGAGCGCCAACGAGGCGAGGGCGAGACTGAGGAGGATGCGCATGTCTGACTCCGGCTAGAAGGGGTGCGCGCCGTGCGCGCCGATGACGAACTCGTAATGGAGGAGCGCCTCCCAGCCGTCGTCGGCGCCCGGCCGGCGGTCCAGGGCGACCTGGAGACCGACCCGCTGGAACTCCGTGACGAACCAGTCGCCGACGGCGCTCCAGCGCTGCTCGACGCCGCTCGCGAAGGTGGCCGCCAGTTGCTCGTCCGCCGCGACGGGCGCCCGGTCCCAGCGAAGGCCGTACCCGAACCAGGCGTCCTGCCTCCAGAAGAGCTGCGCGTACGCCCCCCACCCGTCTCCCCCGTCGGCCGACGCCCCACCGCGGAAGCGTCGATCGTAGAGCTCGCCCTGGAACGTCGCGTAGGCGCGCCCGGCAGGGGGCCGGAGCTTGGCGAACAGGTCGATGGCCCCGACGTCCCGGAAGGCGCCGGGCCCCTCGTCACGGCGCGTCGCCGAGAGGCCGAGCCCAAGCGTCGCGGCCTCGGAGAGGGCGAAGAACTGTGACAGGCGCACCGTGCCGGTGAGCCGCTCGACGTCGGCCGCGAAGGGGGCGGTCGTCTGCGCCACGAGGTGCAGCTCGGCGAACCAGGGGAGCGGCGCGAGCCAGCTAGCGTCGAGCCCCGGCCCGGCCAGCTTCTCGTTACCCACCAGCCGGTCGTGGGCGAGCGGCGCGTCGAGGAAGTCCCAGGTGTGCGGGTGGGTCGCGTTGACGCGCCCCACCGGCGTGAAGAAGCGGCCGGCACGCAGCTGGAACCCCGCCGGGAGCCCCAGGGTCGTCGCGTAGCCCTCCTCCACGGAGGCCGTGCCATCCGGGCCGAACGAGATGAAGACGTCGGCGCGGACGTAGGGATCCACCACCGCCTGCAGCGCCAGCTCCAGCTCTTGGAAGAGGAAGGCCGGCTTGCCGGCCGGGCCCGTCGAGCCGCTGCGCGGCGAGAGCGCCCCGGCGTCATAGCTGTCGTAGACCCCCGCGAAGCTGCCGATGGCCGAGATGTCGGGCATGGCCAGGAGCCGTGCATAGGGGTTGGAGCCGGCCGCCGGCTGCTCTTCCGCGCGCGCGAGCGCCGGCTCCACGGCCGCGACCGCGAGCGCTCCCGCGATTATCCATGCATGCATATGAGTCGACCTCGGCGCGCCACGAGGCGCGCCACGCTTGATGAACGTCCAATTAACGAACGATGCGCCCCGCGTCAGGCGCGGGGAGGTGACTGCCCGGGGACGGCGCCGAGAGGCGCACCGAGGACGGGGGCGAGGCTGGGCCGGAGGATCGCCTCGGCTACGGTGACCGCCAGCGGGGCGACGTCAGGCGTCTGCGACTTCGCCGGCTCCGCGCCTCGCCCGCTCGCGACACAGGCAGCGCACTCATCCGCGCCTCCCGTCCCCACATGGACGTGGGGCGCGATCGCCGCCACGACGAGCAGGATCGACAGGGCTGTGGCGAGGACGGCGCGCATCGACAGGACAACCACCATGTTGATCGGGCAATTCCCTGTCAAGGGAGCGCGCGTGATGAGCCCGTCAGAGCACCTGCTGGAGCTTCATCGCGAGGCCGTAGTCGCCCTTGATCTTGATCTTACCGGTCATGAAGGCCATCGAGGGGCTCAGCTTGCCGTTGACCATCGCGAGCAGGTCGGCGTCCTTCATCGCGATGGTGCACCCCGCGTCCGGCGAGGTGCCGGCCTCGACCCGCCCGCCTGGCGTCTGGAGATCCACGAACCAGCAGCCTCCATCGGGCCCCGCGACGTCGAACTGGTAGACGGCGTTGATCTTGGCGGCCACGTCGGGGTGCGACTGGATCTTGTGAGGGATGCGCTCCTCGAAGAGCTCCTTGAGGCTGGCGACGGTCATATGTCCTCCGGTTCGTCCGCGGACGGCGCGGCAACGTATTGAGCGCGGGCGCGCCCTGTCAAGGCGTCCCCCCGGGCGAGCGGCGCGCCCGGACCGCCGCCGCC
>JBAVTL010000590.1:0-1995 GCA_049696175.1 Anaeromyxobacteraceae bacterium | reverse complement strand
CCTCCTGCCCGCCCCCGGACGGCAGCGCGCGGCGGCATGGTCAGCCTGTCGCGCGGTCCCTCGGGGGTGACGGCCGCCGACGCGACCGCCCCGGCCAGCCGCAGGTCGATCTGCCTGCGCTCCGGGCTGGAGGCGACCAGGTCCACCTCGATCTCGTCGCCGACGCGGTAGGCGCGGCGGGTCCGCCGATCGACCATCGCGTGCTGGACCGGATCGAGCTCGAAGTCGCCCGGCAGGTCCTCCGTCTTCACCAGCCCCTCGACGGCGTAGGGGCGCAGCTCGACGAAGAGGCCGGGCTCCGCCACCGCCGCCACGACGCCGTTGAACCGCTCGCCCACCTTGTCCTTCATGAAGAGCGCCGCGTAGTACGACGCGATCTCGCGCTCGGCCAGCATCGAGGCGCGCTCGCGATCCGAGGAGATCGCCGCCAGCTCCGCGAGCGTCTTCGGATCGGTCCGGCGCGCGCCCGCGTCGCGCTGCTTCGCCCACTCCTCCTTGAGGAGCCTGTGGACGATGAGGTCGGGGTAGCGCCGGATCGGCGAGGTGAAGTGGAGGTAGTGCTCCGCCGCGAGCCCGTAGTGGCCGATGTTCTCGTCGCTGTAGATGGCCTGCATCATCGCGCGCAGCAGGAGCTGGTTCAGCGCGCGCTGCTGGGCGTGGCCCTTGAACTTCTCGAGCAGGCCGTTGAGCGCCCGTGGATCCACCGGGATCTCCGGCACGTCGAACCCGTGCGTGCGCGCGAGCGCGAGGAAGTTGGCGAGCTTCTCCTCGTCGGGCACGCCGTGCACCCGGTAGATCGTCGGCAGCTTCCGGCTCCCGAAGAAGCGGGCGACGGCCTCGTTGGCCGCCAGCATGAACTCCTCGACGATCCGGTGGGCGCGGTTGCGGGGGCGCTTCTCGATCCCCACCACGTTGCCGTCCGGGTCGAGCACGATGCGCGACTCGGCGATGTCGAAGTCGATCGACCCGCGCCGGCGCCGCATCGCGCCCAGCGCCTCCTGGAGCTCGGCCATCTGCTCGAAGCTCGGCCGGAAGCGCTCTCGCGCCGGCACCTGCTCGCCGACGAGCACGCGGGCGACCTCGGTGTAGGTGCACCGCGCGGCGCTCCGCATCACCGCCTCGTAGACCTCCGTCGCGCGGGTCTCGCCGCGCCCGTCGATGACCATGTCGGCCACCATGCAGAGCCGGTCAACGTCCGGGTTGAGCGAGCAGATCCCGTTGGAGAGCCGCTCCGGGAGCATCGGGAGGACCTGCATCGGGAAGTAGACGCTGGTGGCGCGTCGCACCGCCTCCGCGTCGAGCGCCATGCCCGGCCGCACGTAGTGGGAGACGTCGGCGATGGCGACCACGAGCCGCCACTCCGGCCTCCCCTTCCGCGCCGGGAGCCGCTCCACCCAGACCGCGTCGTCGAAGTCGCGGGCGTCCTCGCCGTCGATCGTGACGAGCGGCAGGTGGCGAAGGTCGCGCCGTCCGCGGCAGTCCTCGGCGCCGACCTGATCGGGGATCAGCCTGGCCTCGGCCTCGACGCTCTCCGGGAAGACGTCCGAGAAGCCCTTCCCATAGGCGACCCGGAGCACCTCCGCGCGCGGCGAGCCGGGGCGGCCCACCGACTCGACCACGGCCCCGCGGAGCGCCTTGGACTCCGGGTCGAGCGCCACCTTCACCACGTCTCCGTCGCGCGCCGCCCCGGTCTCGCCGACCGGGACCGCGCCGCCCAGCTCGGCGTCGAACGGGACGACGAAGCTGTCCGCGCCGCGCGAGTGGTAGGTGCCGATGAGCATCCGCCGCCGGCGCTCCACCACCTCCAGGATCTCGCCCATCGTGCGCCCGCCGCGCCCCGGGACGATCGCGATCCGCACGAGATCGCCGTCGAGCGCCTTCCCGGCCTCCTTCGGCGGGACGAAGACGTCATCCCCGGCGCGGTCGAGCCGCGCCACGAAGCCGAAGCCGTCACGGTGACGGCTGAGCGTGCCGACGATGCCCTTGCCGCCGAGC
>JBAVTL010000589.1:0-3395 GCA_049696175.1 Anaeromyxobacteraceae bacterium | reverse complement strand
CCCGTCCCGGGTGCGGGCGTAGAGGAGCTGGTCCGCCTCCGGCCGGAGCGTGAGCCGCTTCCCCCAGTACGCGAAGTGGGCCCAGGTCGCGAGGGCGAGCGCAGCCACGACGATCGCGAGCGTCAGTCCGGTCGGCATCCTCGTGATCCATACCCCGTCGGCGCCGCCGCGTGAATGCCCGGAAACCAGCCACCGGCTGCACGGCCACCGGGCACGCGGGCGCCGCGTCCCGCGCGCGGATCCATCGGATCGGACGCTTGAAGGTCGCCGAGGGTCGCGGCCCTTCGCTTGCAATCCCGAGAACCCGAAACCGGACGGCGTCGAGGCGGATGCAGCTTGACCGCCCACGGCGACGGGACGTAGCGTCAACGCCTAATTTTCAGACAGGGGTGCGCCGTGAAGAAGGTCGAGGCAATCATCAAGCCGTTCAAGCTCGACGAGGTGAAGCAAGCCCTGTCCGAGATCGGCGTGGCTGGGCTGACCGCCACCGAGGTGAAGGGGTTCGGCCGGCAGAAGGGGCACACCGAGCTCTACCGCGGCGCGGAGTACGTCGTGGACTTCCTCCCGAAGGTGAAGGTCGAGGTCGTCGTCGCCGACGCGCTGGTCACCAAGGTGGTGGACGCGATCGAGCGCGCTGCCAAGACCGGGCGGATCGGCGACGGCAAGATCTTCGTGCTGCCGATCGACGAGGTGATCCGGATCCGGACCGGCGAACGCGGCGAAGAGGCCCTGTAGCAGGGGCGGAGGACAGGGTGGCGCGAACCGTCTCGCCCTCGCCTCACCCCCCAGCAGCGCCGGCGCTTCCCGCGGCACTGGCCCTCGCCACCGTCGACTCCATCCTCGATCCGGTGGTGGTGGTCGCGGCGGACGGCAGCGTGCTCCACCTGAACCCCTCCGCGGAGGAGTTCTTCGGTCGCAGCCGGGATCGCGCCGCGGGCCAGCCGCTCCGCGCGCTGCCGGGAGGCGAGCAGCTCTCCGTCACGAGCGAGCGCGTCCGCGCGTCGCTGGAGCCCGTGCTCTCGGAGATGCACAGCCCGGCCGAGCCGGACGCCATCATCCAGGTGGACGCGAGCCCGCTGCTCGACGGGGGCACCTGCGCCGGCGCCGTGCTGCTCCTCCACCGCCCGCGGGCGGGGGAGCAGGCGCTCGACTTCGAGACGCTCGCGGCCGGCCTCGCCCACGAGATCCGCAACCCGCTGGCCGGGCTGCAGGGGTCGGCGGAGCTCCTCGCCCGCGAGGCCGAGGATGGGACGCGCGAGTACGCCCAGGTGATCGCGCGCGAGGCGAAGCGCGTGGACGGGCTCGTGCGCGAGCTGCTGGATCTCGCGCGGCCGGCGCGGCTCCACCCGGGGCCGGTGAACATCCACGACGTGCTGCGCGACGTGCTCGTGCTCGCGCGCGGGATCCCCGGCGCCTCGAAGGTCGCGTTCACGGAGCGCTACGATCCGTCGCTCCCGCCGGTGCTCGGTGACTCCGAGAAGCTGACGCAGGTCGTGCTGAACGTCGTCCGGAACGCGCTCGACGCCGTCGCCGACGTCCCCGACAAGCACGTCATCTTCGAGACGGGGGTGGCGAGCGTCCGCGTCCGGTCCGAGGGCGGCAAGTCGCGCCCGCTGGCGCGCGTCAGCGTCGTGGACTCCGGGCCGGGCATCCCGCCTTCGATGCTCTCCCGCATCTTCACGCCGTTCGCCACGTCGAAGCCGCAGGGGACCGGGCTCGGGCTGCCGATCTGCCAGCGGATCGTCCACGCCCACGGCGGCCGCCTCGAGGTGAAGAACCGTCCGGGCGCCGGCGCCGAGGTCGTCATCTATCTCCCCCTCGACGTCACCTGATCGGGTCGGTGCCCAGGATTCAGGCACGGCTGCCCGCTCCCACCTATAGACTTCAGGGGGTTGCACTGGCCCCGATCTTGCTCAGTTGTCTCCTCAACAGTGGGCAAGAACGGCGGATGGATCGCTCGAGGCCCCGGGGAGCAAGGCGTGCGCAAGGTCCTCATCGTCGATGACGAGCCGTCCGTCCGATTCGTGCTCGCGCGTACCTGCGACCGGATCGGCGTCCCGCGCCTCGAGGCCGACAGCGCCGAGGCGGCGCGCGAGCAGCTCCGGCGGCACGGCACGGGGCGCGACGGCATCGGCCTGCTGCTGCTGGACGTCCGGCTCCCGGGCGACGACGGGCTGAAGCTCCTGAGCGAGATCAGCGGCCGCCCGGACTCGCCCTTCGTCGTCGTGATGACCGCAGAGAGCACCATGAGCTCCGCGGTCGAGGCGATGAAGCGCGGCGCCGCCGACTACGTCGGCAAGCCCTTCGACCTCACGCGCGTGGAGCGGATCATCGCCGATCTCGCCGGCGGCCAGGTGGACTCCGGCGCCGAGGCCGGCGACGCGCTCGTGGAGGCGGGCGCCGACGCGAGGCGGTTCAAGGAGGTCGCGCTCCCGGACACCCTCATCGGCCGCTCGCCGGCCATGGTGGAGGTCTTCAAGGAGATCGGCCGCGTCTCGAAGACCGAGATGACGGTGCTGCTGATGGGCGAGAGCGGCACCGGCAAGGAGCTCGTGGCGCGCGCCATCCACTCCAACTCGGCGCGGGCCCGCGGACCGTTCATCACGGTCAACATGGCCGCCATCCCCAGGGACCTCATCGAGAGCGAGCTCTACGGCCACGAGAAGGGCTCGTTCACCGGGGCCGTGGAGAAGCGGCCGGGCAAGTTCGAGCTGGCGACCGGCGGCACGCTCTTCCTCGACGAGATCGGCGAGATGCCGCTCGAGCTGCAGGCGAAGCTGCTCCGCGTGCTCCAGGAGCGCGAGGTGGATCGCGTCGGCGGGAACCGCCCGCTCCCGGTGGACGTCCGGATCGTCGCCGCGACCAACGCGGATCTGTCCCGCTCCGTCGAGGAGGGGCGCTTCCGCCGCGACCTCTACTACCGGCTGGCCGTCGTCCCGATCCGGCTCCCGCCGCTCCGCGAGCGCGAGGGTGACGTCGTGCTGCTCGCCCGCCACTACGTGACCAAGTACGGCCAGCAGCTCAAGGGGCGCGCCGTGACGCTGGCGCGCGAGGCGGAGCCGCTGCTCGCGTCCCACCCGTGGCCCGGGAACGTGCGCGAGCTGCAGAACGTCATCCAGCGCGCGCTCCTCAAGCTCGCGGGCACCCGGGTGTCGGCGAAGGATCTCGTGGGGCTCCTGCCCATGGCCACGACGCAGGAGCGGGGCGTCGCCGGGCTCGTCGAGGCGATGCTCGACGGGGCCGCGCCCGAGGCCGGGCGCTACCAGGCGACCCTCGCCGCCGTGGAGGCCCCGCTCATCGCCGCCGCCCTCGCCCGCACGAACGGGAACCAGCTCCGCGCCGCCGAGCTCCTCGGCATGAACCGGAACACGCTCCGGGAGCGGATGCGCGCCCTC
>JBAVTL010000588.1:0-11395 GCA_049696175.1 Anaeromyxobacteraceae bacterium | reverse complement strand
CGCGGATCGAGAGGACCGCCGCGGCGCCACCCTCGAGCAGCCACGCGATGGCCGCGAGCGTCAGCGAGCCCGTGATCCACGGCGGGAGCGCCGGCCCTCCCCCATGCACCTCGTGGGCGTTCGCGAGGAGCGTGACGACGGCGATCGCCGCCGCGACCGCGCCGCTCGGGGTCGCGATCAGCCGATGAAGCGGTGCGAACCTGCGCTCAGCGCTCTCCATGGCTCCGTCCCCGCGTGGCCTCACATCGTCGCCTTCGAAGGGCGCCAGCGCAACCGCCTCGTCGCGCGAATTGGACAGCCCGGGTGTCCCACACTAAGGTCCCTCGAGGAGCGACCCAATGAACATCACGCCCCTCGACATCACCCAGAAGCAGTTCAAGAAGGTCTTCCGCGGCGTCGAGTCCGAGGAGGTCGAGGCGTTCCTCGCCCTCGTCGCGACGGAGTTCGAGGCGCTCGTGCGTGAGGCCACCCTCCTCCGTGAGACCAACCAGCGCCACGTCGAGGAGATCGCCGAGTACCGGAGCCGCGAGCGGGCGCTGCAGGAGACGCTCGTCACGGCCCAGAAGGCCTCCGAGGAGATCCGCGACGCGGCCCGCAAGGAGGCGGAGATCACCCTCGCCGACGCCGAGCTCCAGGCCGAGAAGATCGTCCAGGCGGGGCACGGCCGCTTCCTCCGGATCGTCGACGACATCAACGAGCTGAAGCGCCAGCGGATCCAGTTCGAGACCGCGCTGAAGACGGTCGTCGAGAGCCACCTCAAGCTCATCGACGCCTTCCGTGAGCCGGCCCGCGACGAGAGCGTCCCCCTGCTGCCCCAGCGCAGGAAGTCAGCCGAGGAGTGAGGCGCGCCGGACTGCGCGCTACTCCCCGCGCATCGGGCAGCCTTGCTCCACGACCTCGACGCGCGCCTCCGGGTGACGTGATCGGAGCATGGCCGCGTAGTCGTCAGCCCGCGCGCGGTTGCGCGTGCCGCAGATGGGCGGCTCGAGCCGCTCGTCGGGCTCGATGACGGGCGAGGTGCACGCGGGCGCGCCGTCCACGATGACGTGGTAGACCGCCACCGTCAGTGCGCCTCCGACCAGGACCGGCCGTGCCCCACCTCGACGTCGAGCGGCACGTCGAGCGTGGCCGCCATCGCCATCTCCCGCCGCAGCAGCGCCTCGACCTCCGCCACCTCGGCCTCCGGCGTCTCGACCACGAGCTCGTCGTGGACCTGGAGCAGGAGCCTGGAGCGCGCGGAGGCCGCCGGCAGCACGGCGTGGACGCGGAGCATCGCGAGCTTCACGATGTCGGCGGCCGTCCCCTGGATCGGCGTGTTGACGGCCATCCGCTCGGCGGCCATCCGCAGCCCCTGGTTTCGCGACGTGATCTCGGGCAGCGGCCGCTCCCGCCCCCAGAGCGTCCTGACCGCGCCCGTCCGCTTCGCGTCGGCGATGGTCTGATCGAGCCAGAGCCTGACGCCCGCGTAGCGCTTGAAGTACGCGTCGATGATCGCCTGCGCCCGATCCCGCGGCAGGTCGAGCCTCGCCGCGAGGCCGAACGCAGAGAGGCCGTAGGCGATGCCGAAGTTGAGCACCTTGGCGATCCTGCGCTGGTCCGGCGTCACCTGGTCGGGCGCGACCTCGAACGTCTGGGCCGCGGTGCGGGTGTGCACGTCCTCCCCACGCCGGAAGGACTCGAGCAGCGCCGGGTCCTTGGAGTAGTGGGCCAGGATCCGAAGCTCGATCTGCGAGTAGTCCGCCGACACGAGCCGCATCCCGTCCGGCGCGACGAAGGCGGCCCTGATCCGGCGGGAGATCTCGGTCCGGACGGGGATGTTCTGCAGGTTCGGGTCCGACGAGGAGAGGCGGCCGGTCGCCGCCCCCGCCTGGTTGAAGGTGGTGTGGATCCGGCCGTCGGCCGCGTCGATCAGCAGCGGCAGCGCGTCTACGTAGGTCCCCTTGAGCTTCGAGAGCGAGCGGTGCTCGAGCACGAGCCCCGGCAGCGGGTGGAGCTCCGCGAGCTTCTCCAGCACCTCCTGATCGGTCGAGGGGCCGGTCTTCAGCTTCCGCTGGACCGGCAGCGCCAGCTCCTCGAAGAGGACCCGCGCCAGCTCCCGCGTCGAGGCGATGTTGAACGCGTGGCCGGCCGCGGAGTGGATCCGCGCCTCCAGCTCGCGCATCGCCGCGCCGAACTCGGCGCTCATCCCCTCCATCGCGCCGCGATCCACTGCGATCCCGGTCTGCTCCATCTCGGCCAGCACCGGCACGAGCGGCAGCTCCACCTCGCGGTAGACCTTCGAGAGACCGCGCGCCTCCAGCTCCGCGACGACGGCTGGCGCCAGCGCAACCAGCGCCGAGGCCGCCGCCCCCGCCCACTCCGCGATCGCCTCCACCGGCAGCCCGTCGAGCCCCGGCCCCCCCCGCCTGGCGATCGGCGCTGGCGGGAGGTCGATCCGGGCCCGCTCGCGGACCACGTCCTCTAGGAGGTGCTCCCGCCGCGTCGGGACGAGCAGCCGGCTGGCGAGATCGGTGTCCTCTCCCGGCGCGGTCAGCGAGAGGCCGAGCCTCCCCAGCGCGTGGATCGCCCGCTTCCGATCGTGCAGGTGGCGCGGCGCCGGCCCGTCCACGAGGGGGGCGAGCAGCTTCGCCAGCGCCCCGGCGCCGAGCTGGGCGGGACCGCCGAGGTAGTGATGGCCGATCGGGAGGTAGAACGCGCGCCCGGCCCCGGCGAAGCCGAGGCCGACGATCCGGGCCCGTTGCGGGCTCCCGTCGCCGAGCACGGGGACGAGGCCGGCAGGGACCCCCTCGACCGCGGCCACCGCCGCGCGGACGGCCGACTCCTCGAGCAGGAGCTCCACCTTCGCGTCCTGCGCCCCGCCGGGCTGCGCGGCGACCAGGGGAAGCGCGGGGGGCGTCGTCCCGGGCACGGCTCCGGACGTCGACGCCCCTGCCGCGAGGAGCCCCGGCGCTCCCGCGGTCAAAGAACCCTCGGCCGCCTGCAGGTCGCGCAGGAGCCGTCCGAACTCCAGCTCCTTGAAGAGCGCGCGGGCGCGCTCCGCGTCGATCGGCCGCCGCGCATAGGCGTCCGGCACGAACGGGTAGTCGAGGTCGCGGCGCAGCTCGACCAGCTTCCGGTTGAGCCGGAGCCGCTCGGCGCTCGCGACGATCTTCTCCTTCAGCTTCTCCCCTCCGCGCGAAACGGCGATGGGGATCTCGTCGGGACGCGCCAGCATCGCCTCGACGGTGCCGAAGTGCTGGATCAGCGCCGCCGCGGTCTTCTCCCCGACCCCGGGGATTCCAGGCACGTTGTCGACCTTGTCGCCTAGGATCGACTGGTACTCGACCACCTGCCCCGGCGGGACGCCCATCTTGGCGATCACCTCCGGCGCCCGCAGCCAGCCGCCGCGCCCGCTCGCCTCGGCCATCGGGTCGTAGAGCGCGAGCCGGTCGTCCACGAGCTGCGTGAAGTCCTTGTCGCCTGTGACCACCACGACGTCGAAGCCCCCGGCGCGCGCGCGATCGGCTAGCGTCGCGATGATGTCGTCGGCCTCGAACCCCACCTCCTCGAGGACGGGGACGTTGAGCGCGCGGGCGACGTCGCGGACCAGCGGGAACTGCGGGATCAGGTCGTCCGGCGGCGGCGGCCGCTGGGCCTTGTACTCCGGGTAGAGCTCGTTCCTGAAGCTGCGCCGCCCTGCGTCGAAGACCAGCGCGACGTGCGTGGGCGCGTGCTCCCGGAGCGCCTTCAGCAGCATCGTGGTGAAGCCGTAGACGGCGTTGGTCGGGACCCCCTTCGACGACGAGAGGTGCGGGATGGCGTGGTAGGCGCGGAAGATGAACCCCGACCCGTCGATGAGCGTCAGCGTCGGCATGGCAGTGGCTCGCAGGCTCGACGGACGCGCCGGGGCGCCAGCGCGGGACCGATCAGCGCAGGACGCATCGAAGCTTCTCGGAGGAGATGAAGAACTCGTCGCCGTCCTCGATCCGGCGGCGATCTATCCGCGCGCGCTTGAACCAGGTGCCGTTTGCGGACCCCAGATCCTGGATGAACCAGCCCTCCGGCGCCCGGACGATGGCGGCGTGCTCGCGGGAGACCTTGGCGCTGTCGACGACGAGATCGCAGTGCCTCCCCCTCCCGATCAGGAAGCGATCCTTGGTGACCTTGTCGATCTCGCCCCCCTCGCCGACGACGTAGAGCGTGCCGGCCGCCTCCAGCGCCTCACCGGTCGGCGTCCGATCCCCTCCCGAGATGTCGTCCTCGAGCGCCGCCGCGGTCTCGAGGATGCGGCGGGCCGCCTCCCGCCGCGCGGGATCGACCCGGCCAGGGACCGGCGTGGCGTCGCCGCCATCGGGCGCGCCCGGGAGGAGGTAGCCGTGCTGGCGCGCCCACGCGTGGATGGCCTGATTCACGATGGACTCCGGGTCGGAGCCCATCTCGCCAGCCATGCGCTCAAGCGCCTCCCAGAGGTGGTCGGCGATGGGGACGGGACGCACGGTCTTCACACGCTACCCCTTCAGCCGGCGCACGGCGCGCCTTGCACGGAGCGTATCACGCGGTCAGCGGATGACGGCCATGCTCCCCGTCGCCGCCCCCGACGAGAAGGCGATCACCATCCCGGCCGCGTAGCTCACATAGACCGAGACCCCGGCGCCGGCCCCGCCCGAATCGGCGATCCCGAGCCCCGAAGGGAGCGCTGAGGAGACGGCCGAGCTGCTGACGATGGGGTAGTGGCCCGATGGTGAGAGACCGCTCGCCGTCGTGAACTGGATGGCGGTCCCTCTCGAAGGCTGGACCGCGGTTGGGACACCGGCAGCGTCCACCCACGCTGGCGCGAGCCCTAGCGCAGGGCCCGTGGGGAGCGGGAAGGTGAGAGCGTACGGGGGGGCTTTCCAGATCGCGGCGCACTCCGAACCCGCCGCGCACGCGTCGGTCACGTAGAAGAGCCGCTTCCCAGCGACAGGGAGCTCGACGTCGGGCGCCGGCCGCCCCGCGTAGCCCGTCTTCGTCCCGGTCAGGACGAGCCCCTTCGATCGGAAGGTCACCACGACCGGAATGCTGGAGACGTCAGGAACCGACGCGAGGCAGCCTCCGGCGACGGCGAGCGTCACGCTGGAGCCCGACGGCGGGCCGGTGACGGCCGCCTCCGCCCCGGATGGGCAGTAGGTCGTGATGCCGCCGGTCGCGACGATCTCGACGAGATCGCCGTCGGCGACGCCGAGCGCCGTCAGGTCGGCGACCGCCTCGGGGGAGGCCGTGCCAATCTGCACCGCCAGGCCGCGGCTCGCGCCGCTGCCGCTGAAGATCGCGGCGCGAGTCTGGAGCCCGGGGAGCACCCCCTGCCAGGTGAGCAGCCATGTGTCGTCGGGCGTGAAGCCTGGCGTCACGCGGACGCGCGCGGCCAGGGTGGCGTCCGCCGCGCTCGCGGCCGAGCCGTCCAATCCCCGGAGGCCGATCGCGCTCGAGGTCCCCGGGATGGTCTTCGCCGTGGAGACGCGGGTCTTCCCGGTCCCGGTGAGTGGCGTGGTCTCGCTCGCCATGGCCCAGCGGGCGAGATCGACGAGGTAGGTCCTCCCGTCCGTCGCCGTCACGACGGCCAGGCCCGTGGTGCTGGCCGTCCCGGACCCGGAGACGATGGGCAGCAGCCTGTCCGCAGTGCGGCCGGTCGCGAGGATCCCGGACACGGGGGCTGGGATGGAGATCGGGAGCAGGTACGGCTCCTCCCCGCCGACCGGGTTGGGCACCAGGTTGCCGAGAGCAGCCCCGCCCCACGCGGACGCCGGATCGAGCGCGAGCAGGCCGCAGCGGACCGGCTTCGGCGGCGCCCCGCATCCGCTGTCGGATGGGACGACGATGACGCGCTCCACGGACGCGCCCCATGTGTCGGTCTGCGCCGGCGCGACGCCCTGGGCCGGGAAGGTCCAGCTGTCGAAGGTGGCGACGGCGACCGCCTCGGTCGGCGCCAGGGCATCGAGCGCCGTCACCGCGCTCGCAGCGACCGTGGCCCAGGTGGAGAGATCCGCGGGGAGCGCGATCCGCGCGACCCCGTACACGCCTCCGGGGAGGAGATCGTGCGAGGCGGCATACAGGACGCCGGGAGCGGCGCCCGGCGTCAGCGCCGAGACGTCGAAGGTGAGGCCGGAGAGGACCGTGACCGTCGGAGCGAGCAGCCCATTCCCGACGGCGTCCCGGGAGACGTCGACGACGACGAGCCGCCCCCCCGGGTACCCGACGACGAAGCGGCCTCGCCCCACCGCGACGCCGCCGGCGCCGTCCGGCACTGCGACCGACGTGATCGCGAGGACCTCGCCGTCCGTCGGGAGCGCGGCGTTCAGCGCTTCCAGGATCGTAGGCAGGCCGGTCCATGTGTCCACGAGCTGGAGCGTGTTGGAGCCGGCCGCGATGACCGCCAGCGCGTCGGGCCGGTCGTGTGCGTTCAGGGAGGTGTCGTCGTGCAGGTCGGCGGAGGCGAGCCACATCGGGCGCCCGGAGGACGGGACCGAGAGCGGGAAGACGAGGCCGGGGGACTCGACGACCTGGTTGTCGATCGTGTCGACGAGCCTCAGCTCGTCGCCGCGCTGGTTGGCGACGGCGAGGTAGGGGCGGATGGAGCCGCTGTCGTGGGCCACGATGCCGTCGAAGACGGCGAGGGCGCCTGGGCTTCGCAGGACCGCACCCGGCTTCTCGCTGCTGCCGGAGCAGGCGGCCGCTGCGGCCGCGAGGGCCGCGATCAGGCTGATGCGCTTCACGGGGCAAGCCCTCCGATCCGGTTGAGCTTCACGGGGGCCCACGGCCGCGTGGGGTCGAGCGAGAAGGTGGCGACGTCGTGGTCGCCGAAGGCCGCGACGTAGACCAGCGGCGTGCCCGCCGCGCCCGTGGGATCCACTGCGAGCGCGACCGGCGTCCGAGCGAGGGCGGGGGCGCCCGTGGTCGGATCGCGCCCGAAGACGGAGGCCACCACCTCCCACTCGTCGTCGTAGACGACGACCAGGTTGTCGTCGGCGACCGTCACCACCACCACGTCCCGGTTCGTGCCGTTCGGCACCACGGCGACGTCGCCCGCCCCCATGCCGAGGTCCACCACCTTGTGGACCGTCACCAGCGGCAGCCCCGCGGGGCCGTCGACGACGTCGAGGACGATGAGGACTCCGCCGACGTCCGTCGAAGGCCGGTTCCCAGTCGAGTCCTGGTACTCCGCGTCGTAGAGCCGCGCGGTGACGTAGAGCCGCTGGGGGCCGGAGAGGGGCGTCGAGCCGACCGCAACCGACCGAAGCTCCGCGCCACGCACCGCCGGGTAGAGGTCGTAGGTCTCGACGGCGTCGCGGGGCGACGCCCCAGCCCAGGCCGGATCGGAGAGGAGGACCGTGTGGAGGAGCGCGCGCGATCCCGAGGAGCGGCTGGTGAGCCAGAGACGGTCCGCCGCGGCGTCGTAGGCGATCCCCCTGACCGGCCCGTCACCGATCTCCAGCTCGCGCACCGGGCTGGGGGAGGCGGAGAGGTCCAGCTCCGCGATCCACGCGCCGGCCCCCGTCGCCTGGGTCGACGTGGGCGTGCTCAGGAAGCCGACGAACGCGCGCGAGCCGGACGGGCGGCAGGCGATCGCGACCGGGAACGGGTCTCGCAGCGGCGAGGAGAAGTGGGTCTGGCAGCCCGCGCCGCACGTGAGCCCACCACCCTGCGAGAGCTGTAACCGGAAGAGGACGTCGTCGTAGCGCGAAGCGACGAAGGCCTCCTCGACGGCGCCGGGACAGCGGGTCCCGTCGATCACTGCGACAGGGCCCGCGTAGCTGCCGATCCGCTGCGAGCCCGCGGCGGTGAACGCCGCGTGGTCGGGCGCGGTCGCCGGGTCCACCGAGACGAGCGTGCCCCCTTCGCTCGCCGAGTAGCGGAGGTCGAAGTTGGAGGAGGCGACGAGGACGTACGGCACCCCTCCGAGCGGCTTCGCGATCGCGACGCCATTGGGGAAGTAGAGGCGATCCGTGGGGGGGAGCGGATCCGCCACCTCCTCCTTCACGCAGGCCGCGAGGCCGAGCGAGAGGAGGATCGCGAGCCGGGCGCCGTGAACCATCAGGACTTCGCTCCGCCGGCCGCCGGCAGCTCGGCCTGGATCTTGCGGAAGTCCGCGACGCCGCCGAAGAGCGCGGCCACCCGGCGCACGAGGGCGAGCCGGTTCTCCCGGAGCGCCGGCTCCTCCGCCATCACCATGACGTCGGCGAAGAAGCGGTCGATCGCGCCCTCGAGCGTGGCGACCGCCTTGAGGAGCGCTCCGTAGTTGCGCGCGGCGCGGTGGGCGGCCGCCTCGCCCTCGACGCGGGTCAGCTCGGCGTCGAGGTTGCGCTCGGCCTCCTCGCGGAAGAGCCCGGCGTCCACCCGCCCCTGCCCTGCCCCCTTCTCCTTCTCCTGGATGTTGGCCGCGCGCTTGAATGCGATCGCTAGCGGGACGAAGTCGGGGCGCCCCTTCAGGGCGGCCAGGGCCTCCAGCCGCTTGCGGGCGTCGACGACGTCGTCGAAGCCGGCCGCGAGCACGGCGTCGACGAGATCCGACGCGAACGGCTCGCTCCAGGCGGCCCGCACGCGGCCGCGGAAGAACTCGATCACCTGCTCTGCCACCACGGCGCGGTCCGCCGCCAGCTTCACTCCCTGGAGCGAGTCGAGCGTCCGCTCGACCGCCGCCGAGACCGAAAGGTGATAGCCGCGGTCGAGCAGGATCCGGAGGATGGCGATGGCCGCGCGGCGCAGGCCGAACGGATCGGCCGCCCCGGTCGCCTTCTCACCCACGCCGATGATGCCGACGAGCTGGTGAAGCCGATCGCCGAGCCCGACGAGCGCGCCCAGGTCACCGCGCGGCATCTCCTCGCCGGCGCCGATGGGCTTGTAGTGATCCTCGATGGCGTCGGCGATCTCGGCCCGGTACCCCTCGCCGCGGGCGTAGTGGCCGCCCATGATCCCCTGCAGCTCCGGGAACTCGCCCACCATGCCGGTGCCGAGGTCGGTCTTGCACAGCCGCGCGACCTCGAGCAGGTCGGCGGCGAGGTCCTCCTTGCCGAGCGCCTTCGCGAGCGACTCCGCGATGGCGCCGATCCGGTGCGTCCGATCCAGCTCGGACCCCAGCTTCGCCTGGTAGGTGCGCCGGCCGAGATCCTCGATCCGGTCGCGCAGGCGCCGCTTCTTGTCCTCCTCGAAGAAGAACCGGGCGTCGGCGAGCCGGGCGCGGAGCACCCGCTCGTAGCCGTGGCGCGCGACCTTCGGGTCGCGGACCGGCGTGCCGGAGACCGCGACGAACCGGTTGGTCAGCTCCCCCTTGCCGTCGACCACGGCGAAGTAGCGCTGGTGGTTCCGCATCTCGGTGACGACCACCTCGGGAGGGAGCTCCAGGTTCGACGCCTCGAACTCCCCGACGACTGCCGTCGGGTGCTCCACGAGGTTGAGCACCTGATCGACGAGCGGCTCGTCAGGACGGATCTTGCCGCCGGCCTTCTCCGCCGCCGCGACGAGCTCCTCCACGATCAGCGCCCGCCGCACCTCCGGCTCGACGATGACGTGCGCCTGCCGGAGCTTCGCCACGTAGTCCTCGAGCGTCCCCGCGAGCGCGATCGCCCCGGGGGCCATGAAGCGGTGGCCGAACGTCGACGGGCCGGAGGTCACCTCGCCGAAGCGGACCTCCAGGGGCGCGCCGCCATAGAGCGCGACGAGCCAGCGGACGGGGCGTGCGAACGTGACCTCGTCGTTCCGCGAGCGCATCGCCTTCCGGAAGCGCAGCCCACCGACGAGCCGCTCGAGCAGCCCAGGCAGCACGTCCTCGGCCCTCTTCCCCTTCTCGACCTTCGTGACCGCGAGCCGCTCGCCCTTCGGCGTCTGGGCCCGCTCGAGCGCGGAGACCTCCACGCCCTGGCTCTTCGCGAAGCCGAGGGCCGCCGGCGTCGGCTTGCCGTCGGCGCCGAACGCCTGGGCCACGGGGGGGCCGAGCGCCTCGGTCTTCGCGTCCAGCGCCTTCGCCGCCACGCCCCTGGCGCACACGAAGAGCCGGCGCGGGGTGCCTAGCGCCGTGACCTCGCCGTGGGCCAGCCGCGCCTCGCCGAGCGCCTTCGTCAGGTCGCTTCGCAGCTGCTCGAGCGCGGAGGGCACGAAGCCCGCCGGGATCTCCTCGGCGCCGATCTCTAGAATCAGGTCCGCCATGGCTACGCCACCTTCCCTTCACGCGCTTCGCGCTCTGCCCGCGCCGCCGCCGCCGCCGCCACCGCCGCCGCGCGCTCCGCGGGAGGGAGCATCGGGAAGCCGAGCGTCTCGCGCGAGTCCAGGTAGCCGCGCGCGCACAGGTGCGCGAGCGCCCGGACCCTGCCGATGTACGCCGCGCGCTCGGTGACGCTGATCGCGCCGCGCGCGTCGAGGTTGTTGAAGGTGTGCGAGCACTTGAGGCAGTAGTCGTACGCGGGCAGCGGCAGCTTCAGCCCGATGAGCCGCTTGCACTCCGCCTCGTAGGTGTCGAAGAGGCCGAACAGCATCTTCGGATCCGAGGCGCGGAAGCTGTACTCGCTCATCTCCACCTCGTTGCGGTGGAAGACCTCGCGGTACTTCACGCCCTTGACCCACTCGATGTCGAAGACGTTCTCGACGTCCTGCAGGTACATCGCGATCCGCTCGAGCCCGTAGGTCAGCTCCGCCGCCACCGGCCGGATCTCGAAGCCGCCCGCCTGCTGGAAGTAGGTGTACTGGGTGATCTCCATCCCGTCGCACCAGACCTCCCACCCCAGCCCCCAGGCCCCCAGCGTCGGGCTCTCCCAGTCGTCCTCGACGAAGCGGATGTCGTGGTCGCGCGGGTCGATCCCGATCGCCTCCAGCGAGCCGAGGTAGAGCTCCTGCACGTCGGGCGGGTTCGGCTTCAGGATCACCTGGAACTGGTGGTGCTGGTAGAGCCGGTTGGGGTTCTCGCCGTAGCGTCCGTCGGCCGGGCGCCGGGAGGGCTCCACGTACGCCACCTTCCACGGCTCGGGGCCGAGCACCCGCAGGTAGGTCGCCGGGTTCATGGTCCCCGCGCCGACCTCGAGGTCGTAGCCCTGGGCGAGGATGCAGCCACGCTTCGCCCAGTACTGCTGCAGGGTGAGGATCAGATCCTGGAACGTCACGAACGCCTCCAAATTCGGCCGCGAATGGGCGCGCCGGATCGCGCACGGTAGGGTGCGCCGCCCCCCGAAGTCAAACGAGATCTTGGCGCGTTTCCGGCCGCTCCGGCGCGAGGAGCGGACCCACTTCGTCGAGGAACTTCCGGCTCGCGAGCCGCCTCCCCAGCAGGTGCTCCACGAAGCACGAGAGCGCCTCGCGCGCCTCGCGCCCTGCGGGGGGAGCGAGCGGCTCGCCGGCCGCTGCGGAGAGGCCACCGGCCTGTAGCCGGAGGAGCGCCGACAAGGTGGCGGGGGCG
>JBAVTL010000587.1:0-4280 GCA_049696175.1 Anaeromyxobacteraceae bacterium | reverse complement strand
GCGCCGCGGTGGCGCCGAGCCGGCCGAGCAGGAGCGGCAGCAGCGTGGGGTTCCACAGGGCGTCCGCGAGCGCTCGCGACGTCGGCCACGCGCCGGGCGTCGTCAGGAACGAGAGCGGGATCGTGGCCGCGAGGAGCGCGAGCGCGAGCGCGACGAGCGCCAGCCCGGTGGCCCACTGGCGCGCCACCAGCGAGAGGAGGAGCGCGACGGCGAGGAGCGGGACGACGGCGCCGAGCAGGGGTCCGAAGGTGGCGACGAGGGTGGCGGCCGCGCGCGGCGAGGCGAGGCGGAGGACCGCGGCCAGCAGGATCGTGCTCGCCGCCCCCACCGCGGTCGCGACGGGGACCCAGCGGGCGGGCGGCGGGACGGTGGCCTTGAGGCGCGCGACGGCGATCGCGAGCGCGGCCGGGAGCGTGACCGCGTGGAGCGCGGCCGCGAAGGGGAGGAGGCTGGCCCAGCCCAGATCTGTGAGTCCCTGCAAGTACGGCACGCTCGGAGTTCCCGCTCCCTCTTCCCGCTGCGGACTGGATTCTATCCCACCGGCGCCGCGTGGTAAGACACGCGGCCATGAACGCGGTCAGATACTCGCAGGCCTTCATCCCCACGCTCAAGGAGGCGCCGGCCGACGCGCAGGTCGCCTCCCACAAGCTGCTCGTCCGCGCCGGCTTCATCCGGCAGCTCGGGGCGGGCATCTACGACTACCTCCCGCTCGCGCGCCGCTCGCTCGCGAAGATCGAGCGGATCGTCCGGGAGGAGATGGACGCCATCGGCGGCCAGGAGTTCCACCTCCCCGCGCTCCACCCCGCCGAGATCTGGAAGGAGAGCGGACGGTGGGAGGTGATGGGCGGCAACATGTTCCGGCTGAAGGACCGGAAGGGGGCCGACTACTGCCTCGGGATGACGCACGAGGAGATCTTCACCGCCATCGCCCGCGACGAGCTGCGCAGCTACAGGCAGCTGCCCCAGGTCTGGTACCAGATCCAGACCAAGTTCCGCGACGAGCCGCGCCCCAAGTCCGGCCTGCTCCGGGTCCGCCAGTTCACGATGAAGGACGCCTACTCCTTCGACGTTGACCGCGCCGGGCTCGACAAGTCGTACGAGGACCAGCGGCAGGCGTACGAGCGGATCTTCAGCCGCTGTGGCCTCGACTTCGTCGCGGTCCAGGCCCACTCGGGCTCGATGGGCGGCTCGGAGTCCTCCGAGTTCATGGTGAAGACAGACGCCGGGGAGGACCTCGTCGCCGCGTGCCCGAAGTGCCGGTACGCCGCCAACACCGAGACCGCGACGTCCCGGCTTCCGGCCGAGAGCGATCAGCCGGGGCCAGCCGAGCTCGAGAAGTTCGCGACGCCGGGCGTCGTGACAATCGAGGCGCTGCAGCGCCAGCCGTACGGCGTCGGGGCGAGGCGGCAGCTGAAGACGCTGGTCTACATGGCCGACGGGAAGCCGGTCGTCGCCGTGATCCGCGGCGACCAGGAGCTCAACGAGGCGAAGCTCCAGACCGCCACAGGCGCGGCGGAGGTCCGCCCCGCCCACCCGGAGGAGATCCCCGGGCTGATGGGGGCGCACGCCGGCTCGCTCGGCGCCGTCGCCTTCACCGGGGCGCCGGTCTTCGTCGATCCGTCGGTCGCCGATCGCAGGAACATGGTCACGGGCGCGAACGAGGACGGCTTCCACGTGAGGGGCGTCGACGTGAAGCGCGACCTCCTCGGCCACGGGAAGCTCGCCGACCTGCGCACCGTGAAGGCCGGCGAAGGCTGCCCGAAGTGCGACGGCGCGCTCGAAGTCTACAAGGCGCTCGAGATCGGCCACATCTTCAAGCTCGGCACCAAGTACTCCGAGGCGCTCAAGGCGACCGTCCTGGACCAGGAGGGGAAGGCGGTCCCGATCGTGATGGGGTCGTACGGCATCGGCGTCGAGCGGATCCTCGCCGCCGCCATCGAGCTCCACCACGACGCTTCCGGCATCTGCTGGCCGCTCTCGATCGCGCCGTTCCAGGCCACCGTCCTGACCCTCGGCCCCGAGCCGGAGCTGAAGAAGGCCGCGGAGGAGCTGGTGGCGGCGCTCGGCGCGGCGGGCGTCGAGGTGCTCTTCGACGACCGCGAGGAGCGGGCCGGCGTGAAGTTCAAGGACGCGGACCTCGTCGGCATCCCGATCCGGATCGCGGTGGGCAAGAAGGGGCTCGCCGAGGGGAAGGCGGAGTTCAAGCCGCGCGGACAGAAGGACGCGGAGCTGATCCCGCTCGCCGACGTCGCCGCGCGCGCCCGGGCGCTCGTGGACTCCATCCCGCGGTAGGATGCGGGGCGGGGGGACGACGTCCCCAGGGAGGGCATCGTGCGAGCGAGCCTGATCGTCGGAGCCGACGGGGAGATCACGCTGCCCAGGGCGGGGGCCGAGGCGCTCGGCCTCGCAGAGGGGGCCTAGGTCGACGTGGTCGCGGCGCGGGGCGGCTTCGCCCTCGTGACGCCGGCCGCCGGTGACGGGCCCGAGGCCTGGTTCGCCGGGTCGCTCGCGTCGCTCACCGTCCCCGAGGTGATCCAGTTCATCTTCACGACGATCAAGAGCGGGACGCTGACGCTCTCCTTCGGCGCCGACGCGCGCAGGGTGGCGGAGTCCGGCGGCGGCGCCCGCCCCCACCGGCGCACGCTCTACTTCCGCGAGGGGCAGGTGGTCTTCGCCGCCTCGAGCGACCTGGCGGACCGGCTCGGCTCGGTGCTCTGGCGGCAGGGGCTCGTCGAGCGCGCCGAGCTCGACCGGTGCGGCAAGCTCATCCGCACCGGCCGCCCGCTCGGGCAGGTGCTCGTGGACGAGGAGATCCTCACCTCCGGCCAGCTCTACGAGGCGATCACGATCCAGGTGAAGGAGATCGTCCTCGCCTCCTGCCTGGAGCAGGAGGGGGAGTTCGCCTTCGTCGAGGGGCCGTTCGACGAGTCCAACGCGGTGAAGCTCGACGAGCGGACGCGCGACCTGCTCCTCCAGGGGATGAAGCGGATCGAGGAGGTCGAGCAGCTCGCCGCGCGGGTCGGCGGCCGCGGCTCCGTCCTGGTCCGGGGCGCGGCGGACGCCGACGGGATCGAGGGGCCCGAGGGCCGGCTGATCGAGGAGGCCGATGGCCACCGGACCCTCTGCGAGCTGGCGAGCACCAGCGGGCTCGGACTCTACGAGACGCTGCGGCTCGCGGCCCCGCTCGTGGACGCGGGGGCGCTCGCGATCGGCGAGGCGGAGCCGCCGGCGCCGGCCGGGTCCCCGGGCGAGGAGGAGGCGGGGGTCGACGTCGCCATCGACGTCGAGCCGCCGGCGCCACCGGCGAAGGCCCCCAGTGGCACGGGTCCGTTCGAGACCTACCGCCGGATCTTCCGGCACGTCCACGCGTCGCTCGCGAAGCACCAGCCGGACGCGCTCTCGCGGCTCAACAGCTACTTCGATCGGCTCCCCGCCAGGCAGCGGCAGCTCTTCGAGGGGGTCCGGCTCGACGAGGACGGCGACATGGACGTCTCGATCGTCGTCATGAACGCGAGCGCGAGCGGGGCGCGCGCGCCGATGGCCAAGGCGAAGGCGCTAGAGGCGCTCGAGAACTTCCTCGCCTTCTCGCTCTTCGAGGTGAAGAACCGCATGCCGAAGCCGGCGGCGGAGGCGCTGCTGCGCGAGGTCGGGCGCATGCAGGTGGGGAAAGCGTGAGCCTGCGAGAGCACACTTCCCGATGAACTTCCCCTCTCCCCCACCGGGGGAGAGGGCAGGGTGAGGGGGCAGTACCTTGGATTTCCAGAATCGCATCTGTGCGGCGCTCGACTTCGCGAGCTGGCCCGAGGCCGAGCCCTTCGCGCGCGCCATCGCCCCGCACGTCGGCCTCCTCAAGGTGGGGCTCGAGCTCTTCACCGCGGAGGGGCCGCCCGCGGTCCGCGCCGCGGTGGCGCTCGGGAAGCCGGTCTTCCTCGACCTGAAGCTCCACGACATCCCGAACACGGTCGAGGGCGCGGCGCGAAGCGCGGCCGCCACAGGCGCGGCGCTCCTCACGGTCCACGCGAGCGGCGGGCCAGAGATGATCCGCGCGGCGGTCCGCGGCGCCGGCGGGAAGGTCCGGATCCTGGCCGTGACCGTCCTCACCAGCCTCGACGGCGCCGCGCTCGAGAAGATCGGCCTCGCGGGTCCGCCGGAGTCGGCGGTCGTCCGGCTAGCGAAGCTGGCGATCGACGCGGGGGCGGGCGGGCTCGTCTGCTCCCCGCACGAGGTCGCCGCGGTGCGCGCTGCGGTGGGGCCCGGGCCGCTGCTGGTGGTCCCCGGGG
>JBAVTL010000586.1:0-4744 GCA_049696175.1 Anaeromyxobacteraceae bacterium | reverse complement strand
CCGCACGGCTTCGTCCGGGTCGTGGCGAGCGCGCTGCGCCGCCTCGGGACGCATCGCGCCGGCGAGCACTGGCTCGACGTGGCGCGCGAGGTGCACCCGCCCGCCGCCGTCGAAGGGGCGAAGGCGGTGATCCGGGTGCTGGGCATCTTCGCGGCCGTCACCGTCTTCTGGGCGCTCTTCGACCAGACCGGGTCGAGCTGGGTGATCCAGGCCGAGAAGATGGACCTCCAGCTGGGTGGCTGGGGGCTCGCCCCGGCGCAGCTGCAGGCGCTCAACCCGCTCCTGGTCATGGTCCTCGTGCCGCTCCTCACGGTCGCGGTCTTCCCGCGCCTCGAGCGGCGCGGACGGCTGGTGACCCCGCTGGCGAAGATGAGGGTGGGGATGGTCGCGACGGTCCTCGCCTTCGCCAGCGCCGCCGCGCTGCAGCTGGTCATCGACGCCGGGCGCGCGCCGAGCGTCCTCTGGCAGCTCCCGCAGTACCTGCTCCTGACCGTCGGTCAGGTGCTGGTCTCGGTGATCGGGCTGGAGTTCAGCTACACGCAGGCGCCGCGCTCCATGCGCAGCGCCATCATGTCCATCTGGTTCCTCACCGTCGTCCTCGGCAACCTCTTGACGCTCTCGGTGCTCTCGCTGCTCGAGCTCGGCGACGCGGGGCTGCTCTGGTTCTTCGCGGCCCTCATGCTCGCGGCGACGCTGGCGTTCGGAGTCGTGGAGCGCCGCTTCTTGGCGGCCCGCCAGCCGAGAGGCGCGGCGTCTCCCCCCGTGGTGGGGAGGCAGGTGTGAGCCCTCGTCGGAGCGGGTGGGGGAGGGTGGGACGGCGCGAGGTGTGCGCGTGGAGCCCCGTGTGCTCCGCGCTCGCAGTCACACGGGAAAGTGACAGGTGGGGATGGCGATCTGCTCCCATGATCGTGCTAAGAGATCTGGCCATGAAGCGGATCGCCCTGCTCGCCGCCCTCCCAGCGCTCCTCGTCACCGGCTGCGCCTCCAGCAAGTCCACCAGCTACACCGTGACGCCCGACGTCTCGGTCACGGTGAAGGACACGCGGAAGAAGGCGAAGTCGCCGTACGTGCATACGCAGGGCGAGACGTCTCCCGTCGCCGGCGCGGCCGGCGGCGCGACGCGCTAGACGCGCTCGCATCACCAACGGGAAGCCGGGATCGCCAGGGGCGATTCCGGCTTCTTCGCTTTCGGCGCTATGCTCGGAGGAGATGCTCCTCCGCGAAACGCTCTTCGTCCGACTCTTCTCGCTTCGGGTGCCGGTGCTGCTCTTCCTCGGGCCGCGCGTGGAGCGGCTCGACGACGAGCGCTGCGAGGTCTCGCTCCGCCTCCGCTGGCGCTCGCGCAACCACGTCGGGTCCATGTACTTCGGCGCGCTCTGCGCCGGGGCGGACCTGGCCGGCGGCCTCGCCGCGGCGCGGCTGATCCGGGAGCGCCACCCCAGGGTCGGGCTCATCTTCGCCGACGTGAGCGGCCAGTTCCTGAAGCGCGCGGACGGCGACGTCCGCTTCGCCTGCGCCGACGGGCGCCGCATCGCCGCGGCCGTGGCGAGCGCCGACGCGACCGGCGAGCGCGTCACGATCCCCGTGGAGATCGTCGCGACCGTTCCCTCCCGGTACGGCGACGAGCCGGTCGCCAGGTTCACCCTGGGTCTATCGCTGAAGCGGCGCTGACGCGGCGCGCCGTCGCCTGTGACGGCGCGATCCGTGACCCGCCGCCCCCTCGTTGGTAGGCTGCCGCACGCGCTCGCTGCGCGAGCGCCAACCTGGGGGTAGCTCTCACATGTGGACTCGTTCGCTTCGCCTCGCGATGCTGCTCGCACTCGCCTCCTTCGCCGGCAGCGCTCACGCCGTCGTCCTGCTCGACGGGAAGCTCAACGTCTCCGGGTACGCCTCCTGGGCCTACGCGAAGACCGACGGGAACGCCTTCCAGCTCGGGACGCAGGACGGCTACTACGACAACGCGGCGCTCGCGCTCGCGGTCCGCGTGCAGCCGACCGACGACCTCTCCGCGGCGTTCCAGTTCACGCAGGACGAGGACTACACGCAGAACGGCGTGGACTACGCCTTCTTCGAGTGGAAGGCCTCGGACGCGGTCCGGATCCGCTTCGGGATGCCGAAGCTGCCCATCGGCCTCTCATGGGACGTGAACGACGTGGGGACGGTCCGTCCGTTCCTGCGGCTCCCGAGCAGCGTCTACAACAGCACGTCCTTCGGCGGTTACTCGTACCTCGGCGTCGGCGCGACGGGGACGTTCCAGCTCCCAAGCGGGAACGAGCTGACCTACGACGTCTTCGCGGGCGGCATCTCGCAGTTCGTGCTCGGCCCGTACGACGCGCTCGCGGTCCAGCAGGATCGTGCCGCCGCTGCCGCCGGCACGCCCCCGATCTTCGGCGTGGACACCGCCTACCCGGGAAACTGGGTCGAGCTGCAGGACTGCGTGGGCGGCCGGCTCACGCTCGTCACGCCCATCCCCGGGCTGCAGGTCCGCGGCTCCTACTTCTGGGGGCGCACGCCGGGCGAGGCGGGGCCGCTGCCGGCGTGGGTGGCGGTGGGCTCGCTCCAGTACGAAGACGATCGCTGGCTGCTCCGTGCGGAGTACGCCCACGGCTACGACAAGCGCGTGGGGAACGTCGATCAGGGTACGGTAGACCACGCCGCGACCGACGCAGGCTACGTCGAGGGCGGCGTGCGGTTCGGGGAGCACGCGCAGGTCGTGGCGAAGGTCGAGGCGACGAAGCTCGACTGGCCCGGCTTCGCTGGTCCGCCGTCGCTCCTCCGGCACCGCGAGGCGGCGCTGGGGGTCAACTACTGGTTCACGCGCGACTTCGTCGTGAAGGCCTCGTTCCACGCCGCGGACGGCAACCGCTTCTCGCTGCCGGACAAGAACGACGAGTTCCGCGAGCGCACCAACGAGGTCATGGTCGGCTCGCAGTTCTCGTTCTAGGCGAGGGCTGGGCTCTCGCCCCCTCCCGAAATGAAGAACCCCCTCTCCCGCATCGGCGGGGGAGGGGGTCTCTCAATTTCAGGGACCGCGGGCGCCTAGAACTTGTAGGCGAGGCCGAGGTCGAGCTGGAGCTGCGACATCTTCGTCTCGTAGCTCGTGATCATCGCGGTGGGCGAGGTGTCGGTGTAGCTGATCTTCGCCTCAGGCGACCAGATGCCGGCCACGTTCACGGTGAGCGCGCCGATGTCGTAGCCGGCGCCCAGCGAGACGTGGTGCTCGGCGACCGCTGGGAAGGCGATGTTCTCGAAGGAGCGCTGCTCGTCGAGGGGCATCTTGCCGTAGTTGTAACCGGCGCGGATCTTCAGCTCCTTCGTGGCCTCGAACTGGGCGCCGATCTTCACGACGAACTGATCGTCCCAGTTCATGTTCCAGGGGTTCGTGGCAGGCGTCGCCTGCGTGAACTTCGGCATGTCCTTGCCGTTGGTCGCGGACCAGTTGATCCACTCGACGTCGGCGGCGAGGAGCAGGGCGTCCATCTTGTAGGAGGCGCCGAGGGTGACGACCTGCGGCTGGTTGAAGTCGAGCTTCTCGGTGCCGGCGGGCCCCAGGTCGAACTCGTAGTCCTGGAAGGAGCTCTGCGACTCCCAGGCGAGGCCGAGGGTGAGGTCCGTCACCGGCTTGTAGGTGACGCCGAGGGTCACGCCGATGCCGAGGGCGCCGTCCTCCTTGCGGGGCGGGTTGCCCATCGCGCCCAGGACATCCCACTTCATCGTCGCGTACTGAAGGTTGGCCGCGACGCCGACGGAGACCTGATCGTTGATCTTGTAGGACGCCGCAGGGGCGACGCGCAGGTTCATGAAGGAGGTCAGCGTCTTGCTGCCGAACAGGTCGGCGCCGTAGTCGACGCCCATGCCGGAGACGCCGACGACGCCGAGGCCGAGCGAGAGCTTGTCACCCACCGGGACGATGACGCCGAAGGTCGGGATGAGCGACGCCGCGCGATCCGACTCCTGCTCGTTGCCAGAGGTCATCCCGTATCCGTCGGTCGCCTTGTACTTCACGGTCGGGTTGAACCAGGTGCCAGCGAGATCGACGCGGCGCTCCAGCGAGCTCATGCCGGCCGGGTTGGTGA
The DNA here is from genome assembly GCA_049696175.1 of Anaeromyxobacteraceae bacterium. GTDB lineage: Bacteria > Myxococcota > Myxococcia > Myxococcales > Anaeromyxobacteraceae > DATIVK01. The sequence continues at coordinate 668 of JBAVTL010000586.1, read as the reverse complement.
CGATCGTGGCGGCGTCGAGCGGAGCGCCGACCGAGGCGCCGCCCATCGAGTCCTGCACCGGTCCGAAGCCGATCATGCGCATGCCGTTGGTGGCGGCGGCCGGTGCGGCCGACAGCAGCACCGCTGCCGCGAGCACGCCGCGAGACGAGACGATCTTCATGGTGGTCCGCTCCTCGTAGTGCGCCGTGAGGCCGCCAGCCCGGCCGGAATGACCGTGCCGCAGGCACACGTCGCGTTCGGTCATTGGAGCAAACGATTGGGTCTGAGGTTCGTGCCTGCGTCAACGAACCGCAGGGCCAAGGGGGGCGTACGTCCGGCTGCGACAGAACGCCGCGCGGCGCGACGCCGCAGGTCACCGTTCGCGGGGCGCCGGGATCGCGTACCGGAGCAGATGGACCTCCAGCGGCCCGTTCCAGAGCTTGTGGTCGATCTCAGGGCGCCACGGGATGGCCTGCTGGAGCGCCGTGTTGCCCGAGAGGAGGACCGCCGTCCAACCTCCGTGACGCTCCAGCATCCCGGCCAGGCCGCGGTAGAAGCCTGCGAGCTTCTTCTCCGCGACGCGCGGATCCTCGTCGCGCACCTCGACCTGCTCGCGCCGGCGCGCCCCGTGATCGCGCCCCGTGCGCTCCCGCCCCGGCGACTCCAGCCGGTCGCCGACGCCGCCGAGC
>JBAVTL010000585.1:0-2641 GCA_049696175.1 Anaeromyxobacteraceae bacterium | reverse complement strand
TCCGGGCGGAGGCCGCGCGCCGCGAACTCGGCGAGCGTCGCCGCGAACCCGTCGCGAGCCTTCTTCTCGTCCTTCAGGTCACGCCACGCCTGCGCGATCTTGAGGTTCGCCTGGACCAGGAGCTCGGTCTCCTTGGTGCGGGAGAAGCGCTTCATGAACTCCTGGAGCGCCTGGATCTCGCGCTTCCAGTCCTGGGTCTTCTCGTAGATGAGCGCCGCGTGGAACTGGGTCCGGGCCGCGTCCTCCGCGTCGGGATAGAGCAGCGCGTAGCGCGCGAACGCCGTCGCCGCCTTGTCGTACCGCTGGAGGTTCTCGAGGGAGCGGGCCGCGTTGTAGAGCGCGTCCTTGCGGTGCGTCGACTGTGGGTACTGCTCGACCAGCGCGAGGTAGCGGTCGACGGCCTTGTCGAAGTCGTAGGTGTTCTCGGCGTTCCACGCGACGCGGAAGAGCGCGCCGTCGGCGAGGACCGACGACGGGTACTCGACGCTGATGCGCTCGTAGAGCTTGAGCGCGCTCTCGAACCGGCGTCCGGCCTCGTAGCAGCTGGCGGCGTTGTAGAGCGCCTTGTCGGCGAACTCGTGCCTCGGCTCCTCGGCCACCAGCGCCAGGAACGACCGCGCCGCCTCGTCCCACCGCTTCGCGTCCATGGACTGCATCGCGCGGTTGAAGCGGGCACCCAGCTTGAACTTCTGCAGCGTTGTGTAGAGCTCCTTGTTCTTCGCGACCTCTGCCGACTGGAGCCGCGCGCTCGCGTCCTCCACCGCCGCCCAGTCCTTCTGCGTCAGGTAGCTCTCGATGATCAGGTTGGCCGAGTACTGCGCCAGGTCGGTGGTCGGGTGCCGGGCGACGACCTGCTCGAAGCGGCAGCGCGCCTCGTCGAAGTCGCCGTACTTGTAGAAGACCTCGGCCGCCTTGTAGGCGATGGCGGCCGCCTTCTCGTGCTTCGGCAGGAGCTCGAGGAACGCGTCGGAGTCGCGGACCAGGTTGCCCCAGGCCGCCGGGACGCGCTCGACGACGGGGGCGCCGTCCTTGCGATCGGTGGAGAGCAGCACCTTGCGATCCTCGAGCCGCCCGAGCCGCTGGAGCCTCGTGATCTCCCCCTCCCAGGAGATGACGGCGGAGAGGGCGGCCTCGGCGCGGAAGCGATCGTTCGGGAAGTCGCGCACGCGCGCGTAGACCCGCGCCGCCTGCTCGAAGTCGAGCGCGTTGTAGAGGCAGTCCGCGTACTTGTAGGTGAGCTCGTACGCCTCCCGGGAGTGCGGGTAGCGCTTGAGGTAGTCGCCGTAGGCGCGCGCGGCGCTCCGGTACTCGGAGACGGCGACCTCCAGGTTCCCCTCCTCCTTGTACTTCTGCGCCTGCGCGTGCCGGAAGCTGGCGGCGCGGATGAGGCTCTTCTCCGAGACCTCCCGCACCTGCGCGATGAGGTCCGGATCGCCCTTGTTGCGCTCCCACCAGGCGCCGCCCTCGTCGTAGGCGGCGACGAAGTTCTCGCGCTCACCCGCCTCGAGATCGAACCGCCGGTCCTTGTTCCAGGCCTGGACGATCTTCGCGTGCACGCGGGGCGCGTCGGGCGCGAACGGATCCAGCGAGAGGACGTGACGGTACGCCTCGACCGCCTGCACGTACTTCGTCTCCTCGAAGTAGACGTCGCCGAGCCGCGCGAAGATCTCACCCTCGTACTGGCGGTGGCCGTTGGTCTCGAAGAACGCCTTCGCCTTCTGGAACCCACCCCAGGCCTCGTCGGCGAAGCTGATGGCGGCGTACTGCACCGCCTCCGGCCAGACGTCGCCGCCCGCCTTCTCGCCGGTCGACTTCGACTTCTCGACGTAGTGGTCCAGCAGGTAGACGAAGGCCCGGACGGCCTCCTCGAACTGGTCCATCCGGTAGTAGGTCCAGCCCAGCTTGTAGATGGCCCGGGCGTAGAGCGGGTGCTCCGGGAACGCGTAGATGCGCGAGAAGGCCACGGCCGCGTTCTGGAGGCTGTCGGCCTCCACCGCGTCGAAGTACCAGTCGCCGAGCCGGACCCACGCCTCGGGGATGAAGGGGCTGTCCGGGAAGCGCTGGATGAGCGTCTGGTAGGCGACGCGCGACTCGTCCCCCTGCCCCATCTCGCCGAGGCAGTACGCGAGGAGGTAGTAGACGCCGTGCGTGAACCTGTAGTCGGGGTACTGCGTGATGAGCCGCTGGTAGAGCGCGATGGACGGCGCGTAGCTCTTCACGGGCTCGGGCGGCGCGTCGCGTCCCTCGGCGACCGCGCGGCGGGACTCCTCGCGGTAGGTCTCAAGCTGGGCCGTGTAGTCGTCGTTCGCCTTCTCGTAGTAGAGCTCTGCGAGCCGGAACATCGCGTCGCCGCCGAAGGTCGGATCGTCCGGGTAGCGGGCGATGAACTCCTCGAACTTCGCGATGGCGTCCTCGCGCTCGTTCCGCTCGAGGACCTCGAGGCCGCCGACCGCCTGCTCGTAGTTCTCGGCGAGGAACCCGCGCTTCGCCCCGAACTCCTTCTTGATGAGCTCCTGCGCCTCCTCGCGGAAGGCGCCAGCCTCCTCGACGTAGCGCTCGATGGCGACCTGGAACGCGTCCCACTCGGCGTCGAGGAGCGCGGGGACGCGCGGCTCACCCGGGCGCGCCCCGACGCTGCGAC
>JBAVTL010000584.1:0-2582 GCA_049696175.1 Anaeromyxobacteraceae bacterium | reverse complement strand
GCGCTCGGCCGCGCCGGGGCGCACGCCGACGACGGCCTTCCCCTCGTTCGCGACGAGGAGCGGGTCGACGCCGAGGATCTCGCAGGCGGCGCGGACCTCGTCCCTCACCGGCACCGCCGGCTCGTCGAGGAGGATCCCCACCTTCGCCTTGGCGGCCATCTCGTGGAGCACGGAGGCGAGCCCCCCGCGCGTCGGATCCTTGAGCGCCACGACGTCGTCGCCCCCCGCGGCGAGGGCCGCGCGGACGAGGCCGTTCACGGGGGCCACGTCGGAGCGCAGGTCCCCCTGGAGCCCCAGGTCGTGCCGCACCGCCATCACGGCCATGCCGTGGTCGCCGACCGTCCCCGTGACGATGATCCGGTCGCCTGGGCGCAGCCCTGCGTCTGTGACCACGCGCCGCGTGAGCGCCACGCCGGTGGTGTTGAGGACGATCCCGTCCACCTCGCCTCGCCCCATCACCTTGGTGTCGCCGGTGACGAAGGGCGCGCCCGCCTCCCCGGCGGCCGCCCTCATCGACTCGACGATCCGCTCCAGCGCGTCGCGCGGGAAGCCGTCCTCGATGATCGCGGCGCAGGTCAGCCCCATCGGCTCGGTGGCCCCCATCATCGCCAGGTCGTTCACCGTCCCGCAGACCGAGAGCCGGCCGATGTCGCCGCCCGGGAACGAGATCGGCTGGACGACGTGTGAGTCGGTCGTCACCACCAGCCACTGGTCGCCGACGCGCAGGGCGGCGCCGTCGTCGAGCGCGGCGAGGCCGATGCCGTCCACCGGCGACGCGAGCCGCAGGAAGACCTCCTCGATGAGCTGGCGCATGGCGCGCCCGCCGGAGCCGTGCTTGAGCTGGATCCGCGCCGCTGGCTTGTCCACTAGGTGCCCTCCCTGAGGTCGGGGACGCCGCCGTAGGTGTGCCAGATGCGGCACGTCCCCTCGGAGGAGACCATGCAGGCGCCGACCGGCGCCTCGGGGACGCAGCTCTTCCCGTAGAGCGTGCAGTCCGAGGGGGTCGCGAGCCCGAGCATGATCTCGCCGCAGCGGCAGTGGCTGGAGCGCCGCTCCGCCTCGGCGTCGCGCACCGGCGCGGTGTCGATCCGGAAGCGCCGCCTGGCGTCGAGGAGGCCGAGCTCGGGTCGCAGGTCGAGGTTGCCCCCCTTCACCGCGGCGATCCCGCGCCAGACGCCGTCGCGCGGCTCAAAGGCCCTCCAGAGCGCCGCCTGCGCAGCGCGGTTCCCCTCGCGCGTGACGCAGCGCGGGTAGGCGTTGAAGACGCTCGCGTGGCCATCGCCGACGAGCTCGACCAGCTTCAGCACCGCCGCGAGGACGTCGAGCGGCTCGAAGCCGGCGACGACGACCGGCTTCCCCGTGCGCGCGGCGAACGGCTCGAAGATCTCCCAGCCGGTGACGATGGCGGCGTGGCCGGCGGCGATGAAGCCGTCGATCCGGCTCTCCCGGCTCTGCGCCACCACCTCCATCGCGGCGGGGACGTACTTGTGCGCCGACAGGATCGAGAGGTTCGGAGGGGGCGCGGCGAGCGCGACGGCCGCGGTGGCCACGGCGGTCGTCTCGAACCCCGAGGCGAAGAAGACGACCTCCTCCCCCGGGCGCTGGCGGGCGAGCTCGGCCGCGTGCGACACGGAGTAGACGACGTCCACCTTGGCTCCGGAGGCCATGGCGTCGGCCAGCGAGAGGGCCGTCCCGGGGAGCCGGAGCATGTCGCCGTAGGTGCAGACCCGGACCCCGAGCCGCGCCAGCGCGACCGCCTCGTCCACCTCGGGGGCATCCGTGACGCAGACCGGGCAGCCGGGCCCCATGATGAGCTTCAGCCCCGGCGGGAAGAGGGAGCGGAGGCCGAAGCGCGCGATGGCCTGCTCGTGGCTTCCGCAGACGTGCATCACCTGGATGGGCCTGCCGATCGCGGCGACCCTGTGGGCGAGCGCCTCCGCGAGCGCGCGCGCGCGGGCCGGGTCGCGGAACTTGAGCTCGAGCGTGGGGTCGCGAGCCATGGTCACGCCTTGGGTTCCTCGCCAGCGGCGATCTCGCCCTTCACGTCGAGCGCCATGAGGTCCTCCTTCGCGCCGGTCACCTCGAGGATCTGGTCGAAGAGGGCGAGCGTCTCCTGGACCTCCTCCGGCGGGATGCGCCGGATCGCGAAGCCGACGTGGTTCAGGACGTAGTCACCCACCGACACCGGCTCGTCGACGATGTCCAGCCGCAGCTGCTTCCGGACGCCGAAGAAGTCGACCGTGGCGTCGAGCCCGTCGATCGCGAGGACCTTCCCTGGGACACCGAGGCACATGTGCGTTCTCCTGCCGGCGCCTCAGCGGCGCGCCGCGATCGCGTCGGCCGCGATCGCCTGTCCGAGCGCGAGCCCGCCGTCGCCGGGCGGGACCGAGCCGTGAAGGTGAATATACGGTGCGCCGCCCAGCGCTCCCAGGATCCCCTCCGACAAATGGGCGTTCTGGAAGCAGCCGCCGGTGAGGACGACCGGGAGGTCGCCGTGAGCCGCCCGTGCTTCGCGGACGAGCGCGGCCCCGGCCGCGGCGAGGGCGGCGTGGAAGCGGGCGGAGATCGCGCCGGGAGAGGCG
>JBAVTL010000583.1:0-6508 GCA_049696175.1 Anaeromyxobacteraceae bacterium | reverse complement strand
CCGCCGGCCCCGCGGCCGACCCGCGCCTCGAGGTGCTGGGGGCCATGGAGACCGAGCTCGGCCGGACCATGGAGCGGCTCCGGCTCCCCGGCTACGAGCCGCCCTACTTCGTCGGCTACACGGTCCGCGATCTCGCGGTCACGCAGATCGCCGCGCGCTTCGGCGCGCTGCAGGACGACACGGCCCGCCACGATCGGCTCCTCCTGGCCGACGTCCGGGTCGGCTCCTACGAGCTCGACTCCTCGGGCGGGAACGATCCGCTCATGCTGTTCGGGTCGGACGGCCCCGCCTGGACCGCCCCCAAGGACGCGCCGCTCGACGCCGACGGCCCCGCGCTCCGCAACGCGCTCTGGCTCGTCACCGACGAGAAGTACAAGGAGGCGCTCTCCAACTTCCTGAAGAAGCGCTCGCGGGACGTCTACCGCGACGAGGCGGACGCGCGCGCGCCGTCCTTCACGCGCGAACCTCCCCAGCGCCACGTCGATCCCGCCCGTCCGCTCGCCTTCGACCGCGACCGCTGGCGGCGGATCGCGCGCCAGACCTCGGCCCTCTTCCGCGCGCACCCCCACGTCTTCGACTCCAGCGTCCGCGTCACGGCGGAGCGGCAGATCCGCTGGATCGCCACGAGCGAGGGGGCGAGGATCGTCACGGAGGCCACCATCGTCGGCCTCCACCTCCAGGCGACCGCGCGCGCGCCCGACGGCCAGCTCCTCGAGGACGGGCGCGACTTCTACGGCCCGTCGGAGGCGGACCTGCCCTCCGAGGCGAAGCTCCGGACGGCGGTGACCGAGCTCGCCGCCGAGCTCAAGGCGCTGCAGGCCGCCCCCGTCATCGACCCGTACACCGGCCCCGCCATCCTCGAGCCGGAGGCGGCCGGCGTCCTCTTCCACGAGGCGGTGGGCCACCGGCTGGAGGGGGAGCGGCTGGACGACGACAAGGAGGGGCAGACGTTCAAGGGGCAGGTCGGCCGCGCCGTCCTCCCGACCTTCCTGTCGGTCTCCGACGACCCCACCCTCGCGGCGGCCGTCGGCTCCAAGCTCAACGGCCACTATGCCTTCGACGACCAGGGGGTCCCCGCCAAGCGGGTGGCGCTGATCCGCGACGGGCTCCTGGAGAGCTACCTCCTCTCCCGGAAGCCGGTGACGCCCTTCACCCGCTCCAACGGCCATGGGCGCGCGCAGGGCGGGCGCGCCCCGGCGGCGCGCATGGCGACGCTCCTCGTCGAATCGCGCAAGTCGGTGACCCGCGAGGAGCTGAAGCGCCAGCTGGTCGCCGAGGTGCGACGCCAGGGGCGCCCCTACGGGCTCGTCATCCGCGACATCTCTGGCGGGAACACCAACACCGCGAGCTACGGCTACCAGGCCTTCAAGGGCACGCCGCGGCTCGTCTACCGGGTGGACGCGGCGACCGGGAAGGAGGAGCTGGTCCGCGGGGTCGAGCTGGTCGGGACGCCGCTCGCCAGCGTCAGCCGGATCCTCGTGACGGACGACGCGCCGCGCGTGTTCAACGGCTTCTGCGGCGCGGAGAGCGGCTACGTCCCGGTCTCGACGATCGCCCCTGCACTCCTCGTGCAGGAGCTGGAGCTCCAGCGGGTGGCGCGCCAGAACGAGCGCGGGACCATCCTCCCCTCCCCCTGGTCCGCTGGCGTAGAGGTGACCAAGTGAGCGCCGACCTGAGGCTCCCGCCGCTCGGCGCCCTCCTGCTCCGCACCCGGCGCGACGCGCTCAAGGCGTTCCAGACCGCGGGCTGGCGGCCATGGGCGGTCCCGTTCGACCTCGACGCCGAGCGCCGTCGCACGCTCAACCTCGATCTGGCCGAGCCGGAGGTCTCACTCGGTGGGGGCTCCGGACCGATGGCCGTCGCGCACGTGGAGGCGGACCGCGACGGGCTCGTGACGCTGGTCGAGATCACCACGGCGGAGCCGGCGGATCCGGGCGGCGTGGCGCGGGCGCTGCTCGGGGCGACAGGGGAGCCGCTGGTCCACGGCAGCGCCTCGGCGCGCGAGTGGGTCTGGGGCCCGGAGTCCGGCAGCGCGGTGCAGGTCGCCGGGGAGCCGGTCCGGCTCTGGATCGCGGCGGAGCAGTCCTACGGCGATCGGCTCTGGATCGTGCTGAGCGTCGTCCGGCGCGCCTCCAGCGACGACGACTAGCGCCAGCCCTGCCAGAGGACGAAGCGGCGGAACTCCGAGGCGAAGGCGCCCTCGGTGATCCCGAACGCCTCCTGGAACGCCTCCTCGAAGGAGCGCCCATTGCGCATCAGGGCCATGGACGTCCGGACGCGGTCCTCCCCGTAGCGGGTGACGAGGAACTCGAAGGTGCGGTGCGCGGCGCCGTAGACCACGTCGGAGCGCTCCTGGTAGAGCGGCTCCGGATCGGTCACGGGGTCACCGTCCTGAGAGACGTAGCCGCGGGCGGCGCGCGCCACGGCGGACGGGTAGCCGTCGCCCGCGCCGGGCACGCTCTTCACGTAGAAGCGCCAGAGCTCCTCGTTGGAGGTGCGGCGGTACCCCTGGTCGGCGGTGACGCTCGCGAGCCCCTCACGGAACCAGAGCGGGATCCCCTTGTGCGGCCACGTCCACTCGCTCGCGGCGGCCTGGTACATCGCGCAGTGGGTGAGCTCGTGCGTGATCAACTCGTCCACCTCGGCGTCCTTGGCGCCGAACCAGCCCCAGGTCCGCGGCGACTGCAGGTCGATCGTCTGGTAGCGGGCCCACGCGCGCAGCCACTCGTACCCCTCGCGGTGCACGGCCTCCTCGAGGGCGGCGTGAGAGGAGTGGATCGTGATGGTGACTTCCTTCCCGATCTTCCCCCAGCGCGCGATGCGGGGGACCGCGCGGGCCAGCGAGCGCGCGACCTGGGCGGCGGCCGAGGCGTCCTCCTCCCAGTAGTGGATCCGGAAGACCTGCCCGTCGAGCGCGACGGTGTCGAGCCGGTCCTCCGGCCCCTGCGGTGCACCCAGGCCGCGAAAGGCGCAGCCGGTGGCGAGGGCGATGGAGAGTACGGCCGCGACGCGTATCACGATCTCGAGACCCTATCGACCGGCTGCGCGGGACGCAAGGAGCCCCCGCCCCCCGCCAAACGGGTCAGGAGCGGGGCGAGTCCGGTGAGATCGACGATCTCGCCGATCGCCCCAGCCGCGGGGCCGAACCCGAGCACCGGCACCGGGTTGAGGGTGTGGTTGCGGGTGGAGAGATCCTCCACGTTGCCGTGGTCGCTCGCGACCACCAGCGAGTCCTCCGGCCCGAGGGCGGGGAGGAGCGCCCGCAGCAGGCCGTCCACACGCGCGAGCGCGTCGGCGGCGAGCTCCATCGAGCGCGCGTGGCCCGCCTCGTCGGTCTCGAAGAACTCGAAGAGCGTGAGGTCGTGGGCGCGCGCGATCGCGAGCAGGATCCCTGCCGCCTCCGCCGGATCGCGGCTCGGGAGCTGGCCGCCGTGCCCCCTCGCGCGGTCCCCCGTGATGTCATGCGGCAGCGCCGTCCCGGCCCGCGCCTCCTGCCAGGTGCGGAAGCGCCCGCCCGCTGCGCTGAACGCTACGGTGGTGGCCGCCGCGCGCACCCGCCTGGTGCCTAGCTCGAACTCCGGCTCGCCCTCGACCTCGAAGCCGAGCGCCCGCAGGTAGACGACCGGGAACGCGTTGGCGAAGGCCGCGCGCCCGCCCCGCTCCAGCACCGTCCGGAAGATAGAGCGCTCCTGCAGCAGCGCCCGGAGCGGCCCGTTCGGGAAGCCGAGCAGGTGGTGACCGAGGAGCCGCGGCGCGTTCTCCCCGGTGAGGATCGTGGTGTGACCGGTCGCCGACTGCGGCCGTCCGGGGACGCCGAGCCGCGCGTCGGCCAGCACCGCGCGCCCGCCGAGCGGGAGCGGCTCGCCAGCGCCGTCGGCGAAGCGCGAGAGGAGGTAGTCGCGGCGGGCGAGCGGGTTGACGTCCGGGTCGGGGAGCCCGGCGCCGACGCCGTCCACGAAGACGAAGATGACCACCCGGCTGATCCTATCGCAGCGCGGGCGTCGGCGCCCGTGCGCGCCGCTCACGACCGCGGCCTCCAGACCGCCGCGTCCGGGGAGACCGAGTGAGGAGGCGACCACTGCGACGCGGGCGTCCGCCAGGCGATCCCGAGCAGGGTGGCAGGCCGTCAGGGACGGACGATCACGGCTCCGCGCAGAGGGTCGTGCACTGCCCGGTCCCGTAAACGCAGGCGTCGGTCGGTGCGCACTGCGACTGCAGCGAGCAGGTGCCACCAGGCGCCAGCCAGGCTGTGCACACGTTCCCGCCAACGCGCGCCGTGCACGTCCCGCCGACGCAGGGGACGCGCTCCCCGTTGACGGTGGCGCACGACCAGCCCGGCGCCGCGCCGTCGATGCAGGTCCCTCCCGCCCCGCACCAGAGCCCCGGTCCGCACGCGTTCTGCCCCTGCGTGCACGAGTCCCCCGCGCGCAGCCACGGGACGCAGGCGGAGCCCGAGCACCGGTACCCGATGGCACACTCGCTGTTGTCGTAGCAGCTCCCGGAGGTCTTCCGCGCGTGGCACGCGCCAACGGAGGAGGTGCCCGGCTCACAGAAGAGGCCTGGCGCGCACAGGTCCAGTGAGGTGCACGCGCCGTTGAGCCCCACGGCGGGGACGCAGGTGCCCGTCGCGCCGCTGGGGTACGTCCCCGCGACGCAGATGCCGAAGGAGGGGTCGAACGCGGCTCCTGACGGCGTCGGGGTGGCGCAGAAGCTGGGACAGGCGCTCGGTGACCAGAAGCAGATGCCAGACGCGCAGCTCTCGTTGGAGTAGCACGTCCCCCCCTCGCCGAGCTTGCCAGCGATTGACGCCTCGCAGTCAGCCTGTGGGTAGAGGCCATCCATGTACGCCTGCAGGATGTCGCAGCTCGCCGTCTCGACGAAGGAGAGGCAGCCCCCGGAGCGCGAGCCTTCGTAGCTGGCGCGCCCCGCTGCGACCGCCTGCACCGCGTCGGCGCACCTGGGCGCCGACGCGTAGACCGCCGCCGCCGCCGCCGCTGAGCCGTGCTCGCATGAGGCCCAGCGCGTCGCGTAGGCCTTCCAGTACTGATCGCAGTACTCGCTCACGGTCGCAGGACCGGGGGTGCCACCGGGAGGGCTCCCACCACCTGGGCCGCTCGCCCCGTCCGTGCCGCCGCCCGAGGACGAGCAGGCGAAGGCGAACATCAGGATTGGGAGCGCAGTACGGATCGAGGCCATCTTTTACTCCAGGTCTGTGTCACTGACCGTTATCACTTCGCGACCGCGAAGGCGAGGTCGTCGCGATCGTCGAGCTCACCCGCGCTGCACCCGCCGCTCTCGGCCCCGGCGTGGCGCAGCTGGACGCGGACCGCCTGCAGGGCCCCGGTGCCGAGGGCGGCGTCTACGCCGAGGACCTGTGGCCCTGCGCGGGTCGGCGTGAGCGTGCCGACGAGCGCCCACGCCGGCGCCAGGGCATTGGGCGCGACGTAGAAGTCGAGCCGATCGGTCGCGTAGCTCGCCGTCGCCCAGACCTTCGCCTCGATCCGGACCGCCCCAAGCTCCCTGAGACCGGCCGCTGGATCGATCGCCCGGACCGCGATGACGTCGGACGACTCGTCGAAGTGGAAGTAGCCGGACGCGCCGTCCGCGCAACCCGCGCCGATGGTGTTGGGAGCCGACCCCTCCGGGCCGAGCGGACCGCGCCCCACCACGAGCCCTCCCGTCCAGCAGCGCGCGCCCGGCAGCGCGCACTTCGGGGCCTTCAGCTTCCTGTCGAAGGACGCGAGGCCGGAGAGCGCGACGTGCACCGTCACCGGCGCGCTGTCCCCGACGTTGCCGCCGGCGTCGTAGGCGCGCGCGACGAAGCGGTAGTCCCCGCCGTCCGCGAGCCCGGCGACGCTCGTCGTGAAGGCCCACGGCGCCTGGTCGTCCGTCGCCACGAGCGTCTCGACCCCCGCAGCGTCGAGCCGGACCAGCTCCACCCTGGTCACGCCGACGTCGTCGGACGCGTCCGCCTGGACGCTCAGCGCTCCGCCGAGCGTCTCGTCGGCCACGGGGTTGGTGATGAGGCTTGTCGGGGCGATGACGTCCTCCACGACCACTGGCACGGCCGCGCTCACCGCAAAATTACCTGCGTAGTCGAACGCGACCGCGCTCAACTCGTAGGTCCCTGGAGCCAGCCCGGCAGGGCTCCAGGTCGCGAGGAAGGGGGCCACGTCGTCGAAACCGAACTGAACGGGATCACCCAGGGGGACGTCATCGACGCGGAACTCGACGTAGGCCACGCCCACGTCGTCGCTCACCGCGGCGGTGACGTCGATCGGCCCGCGCACTCCGGCATTCGCCGCGGGCGACGAGATCGTCACGGTCGGTGGAATCGTGTCCGGCGTCCCAGGCAGCGTGGCGATCACCACGTCGTCGCGGTCGTCGTACCCGGTATGACCGAGGCGTGAGTCGCGCCGCTTCCGATCTGACGCACGAAGTGCTGTGCTCGCGTGCACCGGGCACGGGACGAGGTGCAACGATGTGGATGTGGCGCGATCGGGCCGAA
>JBAVTL010000582.1:0-9798 GCA_049696175.1 Anaeromyxobacteraceae bacterium | reverse complement strand
TCCTGACCTTCCGCACCGCGTGCCAGTCGCGCTCGATCACCGCGGCGCCGCAGCCGGGGCAGTACGTCGTCTGGCCCTCGGCGTCGTGGACGTTGCCGGTGTAGACGTAGCGCAGCCCCACGTCGCGCGCGATCGCCCGCGCCCTCTCTAACGTCTCCGCCGGCGTGCGAGGGCGATCCAGCAGCTTCCAGTCGGGGTGGAACCCGGTGAAGTGGAGCGGGACGTCGAGCCCCATGTGATGCGCGATCCACTCCGAGAGCCGCCGCGTCTCCGACGGATCGTCGTTGAGCCCGGGGATCATGAGGTTGGTGACCTCCACCCAGGTCTTCCCCTGCTTCGCGAGCCAGGCGAGCGTCTCGAGGACGGGCGCGAGGCTGGCCAGGCACCGCCGCCTGTAGAACTCGTCGGTGAACGCCTTGAGGTCCACGTTGGTCGCGTCCATCTCCGCGAAGATCTCCTCGCGCGCGCGCGCTCCCATCCAGCCGTTGGTCACGAAGATCGTCTTGAGCCCACGGGCGTGCGCCGCGCGGGCGATGTCGATGGCGTACTCGGCCCAGATGATCGGGTCGTTGTAGGTGAACGCGATGGCGGGCGACCCGCACTCGACGGCGAGCTCCACCACCCGGTCCGGCGTCCACGGCGCCGCGCGCTGGTCGTCCTCGCGCGCCTTCGAGATGTCCCAGTTCTGGCAGAACATGCAGCCGAGGTTGCAGCCGGCGGTCCCGAAGGAGAGGCAGGTGGTGCCGGGGTAGAAGTGGGCGAGGGGCTTCTTCTCGACGGGATCGACCGCGAAGCCGGTCGTCCGCCCCCACCCGGCGGTCACCAGCTTCCCGCCGCGGTTCTTCCGGAGGAAGCAGAAGCCGTCCTGCCCCTCGCCGAGCCTGCATCCGCGAGGACAGAGGGTGCAGAGCACCTTCCCGCCGGCGGCCGGCTCCCAGTAACGCGCCTCGTGCAGCACGAGTTGATCTTAACGCCGGGTGGCGCCGGAAAACACCGACCCGCCAAGGGGTTAGACGCCACTCGGGCGCGCTGGGCCCGAGCCCCCTCCAAGGCGGCGGTCGCCGGCTCGCGCAGTGGACGACGCTCTGCTAAGACGGACACGGGTCCGCCTGCCGCGGGCCCTTCTCATCTTCGAGGCCTTGGCTCCAGTGACCTTTCGTGAAGCGATCGCGAAGCGCGTCCTCGTGTTCGACGGGGCGATGGGGACGCAGCTCCAGCGCCACCAGCTCACCGCCGCGGAGTACGGCGGGAAGGAGGGGGCGAACGACCTGCTGGTCCTGACGCGCCCGGATCTCGTCGAGGACGTCCACGCCCGCTACTTCTCGGTCGGGTGCGACATCGTCGAGACCAACACCTTCGGCTCCTCGCGGCTGAAGCTCGACGAGTACGGGCTGGGCCACCGGACCTACGAGGTGAACTTCCGCGCGGCGATCGTCGCCCGGCGCGCCGCCGACCGCTTCTCGACGCCCGGCCAGCCGCGCTTCGTCGCCGGCTCGATGGGCCCCACCGGGATGCTCCCGTCGTCGACCGACCCGGCCCTCGGGAACATCACCTCCGACGCCCTGGAGCGGATCTTCTTCGAGCAGGCGAAGGGGCTCGTCGAGGGCGGCGTCGACGCCGTCATCATCGAGACGCAGCAGGACATCCTCGAGCTGCGCTCCGCCATCCTCGCGGTGGACGCGGTCCGGCGGGAGTGCGCCCGCGACGTCTTCATCATCGCGCAGCCGACCCTCGACGCGAACGGCCGCATGCTGCTCGGCACCGACGTCCAGGCGGCGCTCGCCACGCTCGAGCGGCTCCCGGTGGACGCCGTCGGCATCAACTGCTCGACCGGTCCCGCCGAGATGCGCGAGAGCGTCCGGCTCCTCTGCGAGAAGTCTTCCCACTACGTCTCGATCCTGCCCAACGCCGGCATGCCGGAGAACGTGGACGGTCACGCCGTCTACAAGCTCTCCCCCGCGGCGCTCGCCGAGGCGCTCGCCGAGTTCGTCTCGAAGTACGGCGTGGACCTCGTCGGTGGGTGCTGCGGCACCACCCCGGAGCACATGAAGGCGGTGGTGGAGCGGCTCCGCGCCGTCCGGGCGCCCCGCCGCGTCCGCCCGGCCCCGGCGCGCGAGCTCTCCTCCGCGATGAAGGCGGTCCCGCTCGGCATGGAGCCGCGGCCGCTCGTCGTGGGCGAGCGGCTGAACGCGCAGGGCTCGAAGAAGGTGAAGGAGCTGCTCGTCGCCGACGACTACGAGGGGCTGCTCCAGATCGCGCGCGGCCAGGTGGACGCCGGCGCCCACGTCCTCGACGTCTCCACTGCGCTCAACGAGCGGGACGACGAGGCGGCGCAGATGCGGACGCTCGTGCGGCTCCTCGCGCAGTCGGTCGAGGCGCCGGTCATGATCGACTCGACCGAGCCGGACGTCCTGGAGAGCGGGCTGAAGGTCTACCCCGGCCGCGCCATCGTCAACTCGGTCAACCTCGAGAAGGGGGGCGAGAAGATCCGCCGGGTGCTGCCGCTCGTGAAGCGGTACGGCGCCGCGGTGGTCGCGCTCACCATCGACGAGAAGGGGATGGCCCAGACGGCCGAGCGGAAGGCCGAGGTCGCGCGGCGCATCGTCGAGGTCGCCGCCGAGCACGGCGTCGCCCCCGACTCGATCGCCTTCGACGCCCTCACCTTCACGCTCGCGACCGGCAGCCCCGAGTACAGGAGGAGCGCCGTCGAGACGCTGGAGGGGATCCGGCGGATCAAGGCGGAGCACCCCGGCGTCTACACCGCCCTCGGGGTCTCCAACGTCTCGTTCGGCCTCTCGAAGAGCGCGCGCGAGGTCGTGAACTCCGTCTTCCTCTACCACGCGGTGCAGGCGGGGCTGGACCTCGCCATCGTGAACCCCAAGGACATCCGGCCGTACCCGGCCCTCGCCGACGCGGAGCGCCAGCTCGCCGAGGATCTGCTCTTCGATCGGCGCGAGGACGCGCTCGCGCGGCTCATCGAGCACTTCGGCGAGAAGGGGAAGGACAAGCCCGCCACCCCCGTCGAGGACCTGCTCGCGGGCAAGAGCGCCGAGGAGCGGCTCGCGCTCCAGATCCTCCACCGGCGCCCCGAGGGGATCGAGCCGCTCGTCGACGAGGCGCTCACCCGCCGCTCGGCCGTCGCGGTCCTCAACGAGGTGCTCCTCCCTGCGATGAAGGACGTCGGCGACCGGTTCGGCGCCGGCGAGCTGATCCTCCCCTTCGTCCTCCAGTCGGCCGAGGTGATGAAGCGGGCGGTCGCGTATCTGGAGAAGTTCCTGGAGAAGCAGGAGGGCTCGACCAAGGGGACGGTCGTGCTCGCCACGGTCTACGGCGACGTCCACGACATCGGGAAGAACCTGGTCAAGACGATCCTCCAGAACAACGGCTTCACCGTCCACGACCTCGGGAAGCAGGTGCCGGTCTCGACCATCATCGAGAAGGCGGTCGCCGTGGACGCCCACGCCATCGGGCTCTCCGCGCTCCTCGTCTCGACGTCGAAGCAGATGCCCGCCTGCGTCGAGGAGCTGCACCGGCGCAACCTGTCCTTCCCGGTGATCGTCGGCGGCGCCGCCATCAACCGGCGCTTCGCCGCCAAGACGCTCTTCGCCGCGGACGGGACGCCATACGCCGGCGGCGTCTACTACGCGCGCGACGCGTTCGACGGCCTCTCGCTCATGGACGCGCTCGTCGATCCGAAGCGTCGCGACGCGCTCAGGTCGGAGAACGTCTCGAAGGCGATCGCGCTCAAGGACGCGCCCGTGGAGGAGGGTGCCGGCGCGCCGGTCCGGACCGTGCGCCCCGGGACCCGGCCGGCGCCCCACGTCCCCTCCCCGCCCTTCTGGGGAACGCGGACCGTCCCGTCCGGCGAGGTCCCGCTCCACGACCTCTGGCCGCTCCTCGACCGGACCGAGCTCTTCAAGCTGCAGTGGGGCGGCCGGGTCACCGGCGCCGAGTACGAGAAGCTCGTCAGGGAGGACTTCGGCCCGCGGCTCGCGGCGCTCACCGCCGAGGCGCAGGCCGACGGGTGGCTCGTGCCGCGGGTCGTCTACGGGTACTTCCCGTGCCACGCGGAGGGGAACGACCTCGTCATCCTCGACCCCGTCCACAAGCTGGCGGAGCTCGGGCGCCTGAAGCTCCCGCGGCAGCCGGGCGAGCGCCACCTCTGCATGGCCGACTGGTTCCGCGAGGAGAAGGGGGCCGACGTCTGCGCCCTGCAGGTCGTCACGGTCGGCGACCACGCCTCGAAGCTCGCCGAGTCACTGAACGAACGCGGGGAGTACGCCCGCGCCCTCTTCATCCACGGCCTCGCGGTCGAGGCGGCCGAGGCGCTGGCCGAGCACTGGCACCGTCGCGTCCGCGCAGAGCTGGGGCTGCCCGCCGACCAGGGCAAGCGCTACTCGCCCGGCTACCCCGCCTGGCCCGACCTCGCCGACCAGCGGCTCGTGTTCAAGCTGCTGGAGCCCGAGAGGAGGATCGGGGTCTCGCTCACCGAGGCGCACCAGATGGTCCCCGAGGCGTCGACCTCGGCCATCGTGCTCCACCACCCCGACGCCACCTACTTCACCGTGAAGGGGTAGCGCCGGGGAGGCGGAGGGGCGGCCGGCCCGCTCAGACGTGGTCCGGCGCGCCGTCCCGGTCGTCGTCCTCGAAGCCACGGATCGAGCCCTTGATGTTCTGCTCGATCTGGCTCCGGTTGGTCTCCACGCGCGGGTCGAGGAACGCGCCGCCCGGGCCGGTGAACCACCCGCTGGGATCGACGGTGACCGTCACGTTGGTGGTCCCGCCGTCGGGGATGACGAAAGGACCGGAGATCTCGGCGACCGCCGTGAGGTCCGACGTGAACCGGAACGGCGCGCCGTCCACCGTGAGGTCCAGAAGGATCGAGCTGCCGAGCGGCGCGAAGTCCGCGTCGGCGACGCTCTCGCCGGGCGTCAGCTTGTGGATCTGGAACTCCAGCTCCTCATAGGTCCCCGCCGGCACCTGCTCGTCGAACAGCAGGGCGATCCCTCCATCGAGCTGGGCACCCGTGAGATCGATGACCAACGGACCCGCGCGCACGACGACGCCGTCGCCGTCGTCCACCGGATCGTCCGCCGGGCTCTCCGCTGCCGCGGTGGTGGCGGTCGTCGCGGCCTGGTTCGTGTCGCTCCCGGTGGCGGCCGCCTCCAGCACGACCTTGCGGATGAGGAACCGCGCGCGATCGAGCGTGACGTTGGTGCCGATTGCGAGCGCGCTCGTGGCCGTGACCGCCGTCGGGGCCGCCGTCGCGGCGCCCGTCACGTGAGTCGAGAGATCCAGCTTGCCGGTGCCAGCGCCGTTGCTGCACGCAGCCAGCGCCACGGCCAATACTAGAAGCGTAGCCTTCATGGGGGAACCTCCGAGCCAGGGGTCGTGACGAATACGACCAGTGAAACTTGTGGCTGGCGGTTCCCACTGCACGCCGCAGATGGGGGGCGCACACCTGCCAAGTGGGGCGGAGCTCCCCGGAACGAGGCAGGGGGAGGGCCGGAGCCCTCCCCCTGCGATGGCGGGACGTTCTCGCTACTGCGGCGAGAGCTGGCGGCTCAGCGCGAACGGGAACTGCATCCAGCCGAAGCCGGCGCTCCCGTGCGCCGCGACGGTGATCGGCTGCCCCCGCGACGCGAGGAGCGCTGCACCCGCGCCGAGCAGTGACATGCGGACCGGCACCTCCAGCGTCGCCGCGCCCCCCGCGCCGACCGGAGGCAGCTGGCGGCTCGTCGCCTGGGCGACGCGGGCACCGTTGAGCTCCACGTCGAGCTTCACCGACGCGGCCGGCAGCGGATACGCGTTGGCGTTCTGGACCTTGAGGCTGACCACCACCTCGGTCTCGGTGAAGGACTGGTGTCCGAGCCGGACCCCGGCCAGCTCCAGCTTCGGCAGGCGTGGCACGGGCAGCGCGCCGGTCCAGGACCACGGCACGTCGATCGGACCGATCGGCGTCTCCACGGTGACGCGGCCGGCCACCTTCAGGGCGACCTGGTCACGGGCCTCCGTAAGCTGCACCAGCTTCGCGAGATCGGCGAACCGGACCCGGGCCGTCACGCGCGAGGTCGCCGCGCCGCTCGCCGGCAGGGTCAGTCCGCCCGGCGCGTCGCCAGTCGCGATCCGCCCGCCCTCGACGTCGAGCTGCCAGGCGAACCCGGCCACGCGGAGCCCCATGGCGTTCGGGTTCTGGACGCGCAGGTCCACCGCGAGGCTCAACCCCTCGAAGTCGATCCCGGTGGGCGCGGCCGAGAGGACTGTCACCTCCGGCCGCTGGATCCCCTGCCTCAGGACCCCTTCGAGCCCCGCGCACCCCGCCAGCGTGGAGAGCACGGCTACGGCTGCGATTCGTCTGCTTCGATTCAAGGCTCCACCTCCAGATCCAGTTCGCTGATGCAGGCGTCTTCCCGCTTCCCCTTGTACACGTCCAGGATGACGAGCGTCATCCCGAAGACCCGATCGCCGTCCGGGAGCGCGATCCGCTGCGGCTTCGGCTCGTCGGCCAGATCAGCCTCGATCTTCCTCCCGTCGGGGAGCAGCACCCGGATCCGCTTCGGCCTCGTCACCTCGCGGAACGCGGCGCCGGAGCCGAGCCCGGGAACGATGGAGACCGACTTCAGGCGCTGCGCGGGGACGAAGCTGAGCTCGAGCTTCTGGAACCACCCGGGCCCGGGCTCGCCCTCGCACCAGGCGGTGTCGAGCCGGCCGTCGACGGCTGCAGCGGCCGAGTAGTCGATGAGGCCACCGCGCGACGAGAGCTGCGACGAGGCCGTGATCTTCTCGAGGAACGGGATCGGATACGGGCGCGCCTCGTGGCGGACGCCGTCGAACCGGTAGCTCGTCACCTCCACGTCCTCGGCGCAGACGTCCGGCGCAGAGCACGCCGTGGTGGTGCGGACGCGCAGGTCGTTGAACCCTCCCGACGACGTCGGGAGGACCTCGATCGCCTGGCGGACGCTGGGCCGCGCGCTACCGGGCGGAGGCGTCTGCGCCGCCGGCACCGCGAGGAGCCGTGTCAGCCTTCCGGCGCCGAACCGGTAGACGTACGCGCGCTCCTCGGCGCTGCCGTCGTCTCCCTTCCAGCCGATCGTCGCGGTGACCGCGCCTGGCGCGACGCGGTGCGCGCCGGCCGCGAGCGCCACGGTCGGCGTGCCGTGGGTCGAAAGCCCCTCTAGCTCGTCGCTCCCGAGGAGGGCGGCGCCCGCGCCGTCGGCGTCGCCGAAGACGAGAAGCTCGAAGGCCGCAGGGCCCTTCGGCCGCGTCACTGACGCCACGAGCAGCGCCACGGAGCCGTCGGCCAGGTCGGCCCTCGCCGTGGCGACGACGGCCCCGCGGATCCTCCCCTTCCCGACTTCCAGGAGCGCGGAGTCGGGGCTCTTCGACGCGGGGAGGATCAAGGCCTGCGGCGGCTGCGCGACGGCGTTCGCGGCGAGCATCGCCACGGACACCGCGGCGAGTGCCCTTGACGAGAGGAGCTTCAGATGCATTTGCCCGGAATCTACACCGAGTTCCCGCGCCGTTGTATCCACCGCCTTTCCACCGCCCTTCCACCCTCATTCCACCGCGTAATCCCTCGCGATTTCCCGGGTTTCCCACCGAACATCCACGGTGCTCCACGTCGGACCCCGCTGATAGTGTGCGCCCACCGATGGCCGAGCAGGAAGCACCCAGGCGTCCCGATGCCCCCGTCTCCGCGCTGAAGAGCGCCCGCGATCTGCCCCACAACGTGGAGGCGGAGCAGGCGGTGCTCGGCGCGATCCTGATCGACGAGAACGCCTTCGATCAGGTCGCTGCGCGGCTGAAGCCCGGGGACTTCTACCTGCTGCCGCACCAGCACGTCTTCGACATCTGCGTCGGGCTCGCGACCGAGGGGAAGACGATCGACCCCGTGCTCGTGATGCAGCGGCTCGACGCGAAGGGCTGGCTGGGCACGGCGGTCCCGCGCGAGCTCCCGCTGTCGCTCGCCCGCGGGCTCGGCACGGCGAGCAACGCCGACCACTACGCGCGCGTCGTCCAGGACCTCTCGCGGCTCCGGCAGATGATGCTCACCGCGCAGCGGCTGGTGGAGCGCGGGTACGAGTCTGGCGCCAACGTCCAGAACTTCCTGGACTCCGCGCAGCAGGACGTCTTCGGCGCCGCCGCCGGCACCGGGATGGAGACGCTCCGCCCGATCCAGGAGCCGCTCCTCCAGGCTGTCGACAACCTGGAGATGATCCAGAAGCGGGTCCAGGCGGGGCTCTCGCCGATCACCGGCGTGCCCACCGGCCTCCCCTCGCTGGACAAGATGATGCTCGGCCTCCAGCCCGGCGCGCTCATCGTCCTCGCGGCCCGCCCGTCGGTCGGCAAGACCGCCTTCGCCCTCAACATCGCGGCGCACGCCGCGATCAAGCAGGGGAAGAAGGTCGCGGTCTTCTCGCTCGAGATGCCCTCCGACCAGCTCGCCCTCCGCATGCTCGCCTCGGAGGCGAAGCTCGACTGGCGCCGCCTCTCGCAGGGCATGATGTCCAAGCTCGACTGGGAGAAGGTGGGGAACCACGCGGAGAAGATCAGCCGCTCGTCACTCTGGCTCGACGACAACTTCGTCCTGACCCCGGTCGAGCTCCGCTCCAAGTGCCGCAAGATCAAGCGGGAGCAGGGCGGCCTCGACCTCGTCGTGATCGACTACCTCCAGCTCATGCACGCCCCGAGCGACCGCGGGGTCCAGTCGCGGGAGCAGGAGATCGCCACCATCAGCCGCTCGCTCAAGGCGCTCTCCAAGGAGCTGCAGGTCCCCGTCCTCGCGCTCTCGCAGCTCAACCGGAGCGTCGAGAAGCGGAAGGGCGAGCCGCCGATGCTCTCCGACCTCCGCGAGTCTGGCGCCATCGAGCAGGACGCCGACGTGGTCATGTTCCTCCACCGCGACGACGGCGACGAGAAGGACGGCCCGCCCGTCCAGACCGGCGAGACGCAGCAGGTCCAGCTGGTCGTGGCCAAGCAGCGCCAGGGCCCCACCGGCAAGGTGGACCTGGTCTTCTTCAAGGCCAACACCTTCTTCGCCGAGGTTACCGGCGGTGGCGGGGCGTAGGCGCCCTCCCTCGGGTCGGTCGGCGGCCACCGGCCGGAGGCGCGGCCAGGGTCACGGCGGGTGCGTATTTGACTTCGGTCTACTGTCACCATTAGTGTTTGGCTCTCGATCCCGGGGAGGGGACGCGATGCCAAAGACGATTGGACTCACCGCAGCGCTCTTGCTCGCTGCCGCATGCGGCGGTAGCGGCGGCTCTTCGGGCGGAGGAGGGGGCGGCGGCGCTCAGACCTACGGGTGCCTCTGGTCGGGAGACATCTGCGACGAGGTCACTGGCGTCATGAGCTCCACTCAATTGAGCGACATAGGGTCCGCGTGTGCCGCCGGCCTTGGCACGTGGAGCGCCGGGGCCTGCCCCAGGACCGGTCTCGTCGCTGGCCACTGCCATTACTCGGACACCTCCTTGTCGGGGACCATCGTCGCGGGCGGGACCATCGACGAGTACTACTACGTGTCCGGCGCCTGGACGGTAACGGACGCACAGACCTACTGCGCTTCTCCGCCCGCGGGCACCTGGGTGCAGTAGCTGCCGCCTGCGAGCTAGGAGCGCGTCGGGGTAACGGATCTGACGAGGGTCTCAAGGAAGACTTCCTCTCCCCCGCACCGGCGCTGACCATTCATCACTTCGTGCAGATTCGGCTGAGGGCACGCGGGCTTCGCGGTTACCTTCATCCACATCGATCCGACGCGTACGGATCCGGCGCCCGTCGCGCAACCGTGCCGCGGCGATCCAT
>JBAVTL010000581.1:0-1521 GCA_049696175.1 Anaeromyxobacteraceae bacterium | reverse complement strand
GCTCGGCGTGCGCCGTCGCTGGCGGCCGGGCGAACCAGGAGAGCGCCTCCTCGAGCGTCGGGAAGCCGAGGTCCGCGAGCCTCGCGGCGCGCCAGCGGAGCGCGGTCTCGGCGAGCTCGCTGTCGAGCTCCGATCGCATCGCGGAGAGCAGCCGCGTCGCCATGAACGCGTTCTCCGCGTACAGGTCGTCCAGGATCCCCTTCACCGCGACGTACTCGGTGCCGTCGACCAGGAACTCCACGATGAACTTGTTCTCGGGCGTCCGCATGAAGCGATCGCTCTCGATCTCCGGATCCGGCTCGTTCTCCTCGAGCTCGTGGACGCGGAGCGCGCTGCGGAGCGTCAGGAAGAGCACCTCGCGGTCCAGCGTCGCGAGCTTGCGCGCCCACCTGGCCGCCGCGCGGGGGTCGTCGAGCGATCCCCACCGCGCCGCGCGGAGCCAGGGGAACGCGCGCGACGGCTCGAACTCGCCGCTCCGCCACGCGTCCAGGTCGAGCAGGATCTTGAACTGGTCGGCCGACGCGAGCGAGACGAGCGGCGCCGCATCCGCCAGCCCGACGTCGCGGATGGTGAGGTAGAGCTCGTCGGCAGGCAGCGCGCGGACGAGCGCCTGCGGGTTGCGTGCGTCGAGGATGACGTCGAGCCGGCGCCGGCCGGTCGCCTTCGCCAGATCCGCGCGATGGCGCTGGATCTCACCCGGGGCGAGCGCCTTCTCCCGCCGTTCCTTCAAGCCCATGTCGTCGGATCTCCGGACCGGGTCACGACTGCGACCCCATCAAACGCCGACGCCCGCGTCACCGCAACGTGCGGGCGCGGGCGGCGGAGCCGCTTCGAGCTGTGAGACGGGACTACGCCTGCGCGGAAGCGCGGCCGCCGCGCCCGGCCTTGACGACCTTGCCGGCCTTGAGGCAGCGGGAGCAGACGCGGATGTGGCCGACCTTGCCGTCGACGGAGGCACGGACCGACCGGAGGTTGGGGAGAGACCGGGTCTTGGTCTTGTTGTTCGCGTGGGAGACCTTGTTCCCGACGAGAGGACCCTTACCGCAGATGTCGCAACGACGAGCCATGGTGTACCTCGAAACCCGAAAGAGCGCGGGATATTACGGATCTGCGCGCGGAATGCAAGGGGCTACCGGACCGATCACCGGCTGGGGCGCTCCTTGTGGCCAAGCGCGGTCGCGGCGTGCGCCGCGGCCTGGATGCCGGCGTACAGCTCACCCTCCAGCCCGAGCCCGGGGAGGACGTCGCGGCTGGCGAGGAAGAGGTTCGTGAGCGGGCCCTGCACGGGGATCCCCGCCACCCCGAGCGCGGCGCCGTCGTCGGGCGCGTAGAGCGGGTCGGCGGCGTCGGCGTAGGGCTCGCCGTCGCCGATCCCGGCGAGCGTGGGGATCGACTCGAAGATCACGTGCCTGTCGAAGAAGGGGATCGCCGCCGCGAGCCCGGAGCGAATCCGATCCGCGCAGGCCTTGACCGACTCGCGCGTCCACGGCTCCGCGGGGACCGCAGCGGCGGCGCAGATCA
>JBAVTL010000580.1:0-5882 GCA_049696175.1 Anaeromyxobacteraceae bacterium | reverse complement strand
CGCTGCGCCTCCAGGGGCTCGAGCGGCTCCGTCGGCTCGCGCTCCCGGTCCTCGTGCAGCCCGTGGAGCGAGATGACGAACTCGGCCCCCTCAGCGGGCGCTGACCGGACCGCGATGGAGCCGCCGTGCGCCTTGACGATCCGCTCGCAGATGGCGAGGCCGAGCCCCGTCCCCTTCTCCTTCGTCGTGTAGAAGGGGACGAAGATGTGCTCCCTGGACTCCTCCGGGATGCCGGGGCCAGAGTCGCGGAACCGGATCTCGACGACGTCCCGCCGCCGCTTCCCCTCACGCCAGAACGCCAGCTCGTCCCGCTCGACGCGGGTCGCGACGGTGAGCTTCCCGCCCCGCGGCATCGCCTGGTAGGCGTTCAAGGCGAGGTTCAAGAAGACCTGCTTCAGCTGCTCCGCGTCGGCCAGCACGCGCGGGAGGTTGGGCGTGAGGTCGAGCCGCACCTCTATCTGCGGCGGCGTCTCCGCGAGCAGCAGCTTGAAGGTCTTCTCGAGGATCTCGTTCACCGCGCTCGGGGCCATCGAAGGCTTCAGCGGTCGCGAGTAGTCGAGGAACTGCGTCACCACGCCGTTGAGCCGGTTGACCTCCTCGATGATGATCTCGAGGAACTCGCCGTCCTCCGGGGGGAGGCGGCCTGGCTCCAGGTACTGGATCGCCCCCTTGATGGCGGCGAGCGGGTTCCGGATCTCGTGGGCGAGGCCGGCGGACATCTCACCGAGCGCCGCGAGCCGGTCACGCTCCTTCATCTGCTGGTAGAGCTTGGAGTTCTCGATGACGAGCGCGCAGCGGTCCGCCACCTCGAGGAGCGCCGCGATCTCGTCCGAGGCGAAGGCCTCCGGGACGCGCTCGTCCCAGCAGGAGAGGAAGCCGATCACGCGATCCGCCGCCGTGAGCGGCATCGTGATGCCGGCGCACATGAGCGCCATCGCGGCGCGAGCCTCGCCGAGCCGCTTCAGCTCCTCGGCCACCGCGGCGGGCGCCCCCGTGGGCGGGTGGCCATCTCCCTCGGCGGGCCCCGGCGGGAGGAGGCGGCGCAGCTCGGCGGTCCGGCGCTCCAGGTTCTCGAGCAGGATCGCCTTCTGCGCGACCGGCGCGGCGGCGAGGATGGCGCGCACGGTGCCCGGCTCCAGGAAGGGGACCGGCTGGGGGCCGCGGCTGTCGAGGAGCCGGTAGCCGGGGCGGTCGTCGGCGAGGAGCCACAGGGCGCAGTGGGTCACCCGGCGGGTGTCGAGGAGCCCGTCGAGGACCACCGAGGCCATCCCGGCGGGGTCGATGATGTTCGCGGTCCGGTCGCGAAGCTCCTCGAGCCTCCCGACCAGCTCGTACCGCTCGCGGAAGAGCGTCGCGACCACCTGCTCCTCGACCCGCTCCCGCAGGGGGTCGAAGAGGGAGAGGATCACGAAGGAGGCCACGATGGTGTTGAAGTAGAAGAGCTCGGGGCGATCTCCGACCCATGAGACGAGGCCGCCGTAGATCCCCACGAGCACGAGGCCGAGCGCGGTCACCACGACGAACTTCCCCAGCAGCTCGTGCAGGTCGAGCAGCCGGTGCCGCAGCAGCGTCTGCGACAGGAAGAACATGAAGGCGGTGGTGGCGATCGAGCCGAGCCCCTCCGCGGGGTTGGGCAGCCCCACGCGCGGGAGGAGGTCGAGGGCGGAGAGCGCCGTCGCGACCGCCGCGCCGATGAACAGGTAGAGGAGGCGCGCGCGCTCCGCGCGGGTCGGCGCGCCGCGCATCCTCCCCCAGACCGTCGACAGGACGATCACGAGGCCACCGAACACGTAGCCGGCGACGACCCACTTCGCGACCCGGTACTGGACGAGCGGCGTGGCCGCGACCACGATCCCGGTGAGCGACCCCACCAGCATCGCGTTGCGGGCCCTGCGCGCAGGGCGACGCGCCACCCCCAGGAACTCCAGGAAGAAGGCGAGCGACGCGGCCGGGAGGAGGGCGGCGGTGGCCACCCCCACGCGCTGCCAGAGCGTCTGGGCGAACTGGGTCTGCGGCCAGAGG
Source organism: Anaeromyxobacteraceae bacterium (assembly GCA_049696175.1). Taxonomy (GTDB): domain Bacteria; phylum Myxococcota; class Myxococcia; order Myxococcales; family Anaeromyxobacteraceae; genus DATIVK01. Next base: position 3,860 of record JBAVTL010000580.1, on the reverse strand, counting down.
TAGAGGAAGAGGGAGAGCGAGTAGAGGAAGAGATCGAGCGAGACGACCGCGAAGAGGGTGAAGACCCGCGATCGGTTCTCGCGGAGCAGCGCGGCGATGGCGAGCGCCAGCGTCACGATCGCGGCGAGGAGGGCGGCCTGGGAGCGGATGTCCACGAGCCGGCATCCTACCGCCGCGCGGCGCCCTGCGTCCCGCCGGCGGCCCCACCTCGTCCGCGGGCTTGACCGGGCGGTGGACAGGCGCGACCCTCCGTGCGTGATCACCTCCGCCGCCCTCCTGATGCTCGCGCTCTCGGCGCCGCTGACCGAGCGGGACCTCGCGCCGCTGCTCTCCGGCCGCGCGGCGGGAGCCCCAGCGGCCCTCGCCGCCGGGAACCCCGACGAGGCCCTCCGTCTGCTCGCAGGTGAGAGGGGACCGGCGGCCCGGCTGCTCCGCGCGCGGGCGCTCTCGCGCGCTGGGCGGGACGCGGAGGCGCTGCAGCTCCTCCAGGGGCTCGAGGCGTCGTTCCCCGAGATCGCAGACCGGATCCACTTCCTGCGCGGACGGCTCCTCTCGGCGGGTGGCAGGCACGCTGCCGCGGCGCTCTCCTTCGAGCAGGTCGCGCCGACCTCGATCCTCTCCGAGGCCGCGGCGGTCCTGCGCGGGCGTGCGCTCGCCGCATCCGGGCGCGAGCAGGAGGCGATCGGGGTGCTGGCGCCGATCGGGGAGCGCCCCGCCCCGGCCGACCTCTCGCAAGAGGACCACGCGGCGGCGGCGCTCTCGGCGACCGGGACCCTGCTCGCTGGGCGCGACCCGGCGGCGGCGCGCAAGGCGTTCGTGGCGTGCTGGGTCGACCACCCCATCGCGCCGGAGTCACAGGGCTGCCTGGCGGCGCTCCGGCGCCTCCCAGGCGACGCGGGGAAGGGGCCGACCGACGAGCAGGAGGTGCTCCGGGCCGAGCGGCTCCTGGAGGCCAACAGGAACCGGACGGCCATCGCCGCGCTCGAGCGCGTCGTGGAGCACGTGGGCGACGCCGGCCCGCAGGCGGAGCTCGCGTGCCGGGCACGGTCCGCGCTCGGGCGGGCCTATCGCAGGGAGCGGCGCCACGCCATGGCGATCGAGCTCCTGCGCCCGGTCGTGAGCGGCTGCGCCGACGCCGGCCTCCGCGTCCGCGCCCTCTTCGTGCTTGCCGGATCGATCGCCATCGCTCGCGACAAGGAGGAGGCGCAGGGGCTCTACCGGAAGCTGGCTACGGAGAACCCCGGCAGCAGCCTCGCCGACGACGCGCTCGTCTCCGCCGCGGACCTCCTCGAGCGGCTGGGGCGGCCCGAGGAGGCGCTCGAGGTCTTCGCCGCCGCCGCGAAGGCGGGGGCCGGCGGAGACAAGCGGCCCGAGGCGCTCTTCCGGCAGGCGTGGGCGGCCCGCCGGTCCGGCGATCTGCATGGGGCCGCGGAGCGCTTCCAGGCGATCGAGGAGGAGTTCAAGGATCGCGACCCCTACGAGCACGCGCGCGCGGCCTACTGGAGAGCGCGCAGCCTCGCGACGAGCGGTCCCGATGGGAAGGGCACCGCGAAGGCGCTCTGGGAGGAGCTCGTCCGGCGCTATCCGGTCGACTGGTACGGCCTGCTCTCCAGGGCGCGCCTGGCGGAGGCACGGGGGGAGGGGAACGACGCGCTCCCGGTCCCGCTCGCGATCCCGGCCGAGGCGGCCCCGGCGTTCGAGGCCGGGGCGCTCGGCGCGAGCCAGCGCTTCCAGGCCGCGCTGTGCCTCCTGCGGCTCGGGTTGGGGGAGGAGGCGGCCGACGAGCTGCGCGCGATCGAGCTCGCGCCGCTGCGCGCCGGGACCGGAGGCACCGACGCGCTCTTCCTGGTCGCCGCGCTGCTGGATCGCGCCGGTGACCACAGGAGCGCACACGCGCTCCTCAAGGAGGAGGCCCGGGGGATCCTCCGCGCCGCGCCTGCCGGTGACGCGATCCGGCTCTGGCGCATCGCCTACCCGGCCGCGTTCCGCCCCGAGGTGACCCGCTGGGCGACCGCCGCGCGCGTACCCCCGGACCTGCTTCAGGCGCTGATGCGGGAGGAGAGCGCGCTCGACCCGGCCGTCGTCTCGCCGGCGGGCGCGATAGGGCTCACGCAGCTGATGCCATCGACGGCCGCGGCGGTCGCGAGGCGCCTGGGCATGGGCCCGATCCTGCCGGGATCACTGACTAATCCCGTCACGAACATCCGCATCGGCGCCGCCTATCTGGGCGAGCTGCTGGCGCGCTATGGGCGCCAGCCGGCCCTCGCGCTCGCCGCCTACAACGCGGGGGGAGGGGCGGTCGGGCGTTGGCTCGACGCGCGCGGTGCGCTGGAGCTGGACGAGTTCGTCGAGGAGATCCCCATCGACGAGACGCGGGGGTACGTGAAGCGCGTCCTGCGCACCTTCGCCGCCTACCGGCTGCTCTCGGGCGAGGCGCACCCGGAGCCGTTGGACCTACTCCCAAGGACGCTACGCCGCGATGCGCACTCCGAGGCAATATCGCCGGCGGGGAGCGCGCCCGGGACGGCTTTTGGACTGTTGCGCAGAAGTGACTAGGATTGCATCGAGATGGCCGACTCGCATCCGCTGAAGCTCGTCTCCTCCAACCCTCCCGCGCCGAAGCGTGCTCCGCGGAAGTGGCCCCGCGCCCGCCGGATCATCGCGGTCGGGGGAGGGAAGGGCGGGATCGGGAAGAGCATGATCTCCGCGAACCTCGGCATCGCGCTCGCCGGACGCGGGAAGCGTGTCGTGATGGTGGACGCCGATCTCGGCGGCGCCAACCTGCACACCACGCTCGGCATCGACGTGCCCAAGCGGACCCTCACGGACTTCATCGAGCGGCGCGTCGCGAAGATCGACGACGTCGTCACGCCCACCGGGATCGAGAACCTCTCGCTCATCTCGGGGGCGCTCGACCACCTGGACGCGGCCAACCCGCGCTACGCCCAGAAGATGCGGTTCCTCCGCCACGTCCAGCAGATGGACGTGGACTACGCGATCCTGGATCTCGGCGCCGGGACGCACATCAACGTCCTCGACTTCTTCCTCGTCTCGGACCACGGCGTCCTCGTCCTCGTCCCCGAGCCGACCGCCGTCGAGAACGCCTACCGCTTCGTCAAGGCCGCGTTCTGGCGCCGGATGCGCAACGTCGCCCAGGTGTTCGGCTACGACGCGCTGATCCAGGCCGTCATGGCCAGCGGGAGCTACAAGAGCCCGGTCGATCTCATCGCCAGCATCGCCGAGCGGGACTCCGACGCTGCGGCCAACCTCACGCGGCAGCTCGCCGCGTTCCGTCCGCGGCTCGTCGTCAACCAGACCCGCACGCCGCAGGAGGGGGAGATCGGCCGCGCGGTGGTCGCCGCCTGGCGCAAGTACTTCGGGCTCGAGATGGACTACCTCGGCTCCATCCCGCACGACGGCGAGATGTGGCGGACGGTCCGCGCTCGCCGGCCGCTCCTGCTGGAGCGCCCCGGGGCGGACGCGGCGAAGGCCTTCGGCGCGATCGTGGACAGGCTCGTCGCGCTCGACGGTACGATCTCGCAGAACGGAGAGGTGGCGTGAAGCGGCTCGTCGACCAGTCCCTCTACGAGATCCTCGAGGTGCCGGTCGACGCGGCGCCTCCGGAGATCGAGTCCGCGTACTCCCGGGCGCGGGAGCTCTACGCGCCTGGCTCGCTCGCGACCTATTCACTGATGGCACCAGAGGAGGCGGCGATCCTCGCGGAGCGGATCGAGGAGGCGAAGCGCGTCCTCCTCGACCCCGACCTGCGGGCGCGTTACGACGCGGCGCTCGACGCGGCAGCCAGCGCCAGGGAGGCCGCGGGCCGGATTGCGGCGACCGGCAGCGGGGCGGTCGCGGCC
>JBAVTL010000579.1:0-2154 GCA_049696175.1 Anaeromyxobacteraceae bacterium | reverse complement strand
GTGCCAACCTCGGCACGCCCTGCCGTCGAGGCAACCTACCGATTTGTGGTCCGGGTGCACAGGCGCCCACCTTCACATGACGTTGACGCTCCGGGTCAGCCGGGTGCCGTGACCTGACGTTTTTCGTCAGTCGGCGCGCGGAGATGTCCCGGATTTCGGGGACTTTGACAACCCGCGGCCGGCTCAACATGATGCGGGCCGATGATCCTGCGCACAGAGGGGCTCACCAAGATCTTCGACGTCGGGGTGTTCAAGCGCCGCCGCGTCGAGGCCGTCCAGGAGCTCACCCTCACCGTCGAGGAGGGGGAGATCTTCGGCTTCGTCGGGCCGAACGGGGCGGGGAAGACGACCACCATCAAGATGCTGATGGGGCTCATCTACCCCACGCGCGGGAGCGCCTTCATCTTCGACGCCCCCATACCCTCGCGCAGCTCGAAGGCCCGCATCGGCTACCTCCCCGAGCACCCGGCCTTCTACGACTTCCTGACCGGGAAGGAGGCGCTCCTCTTCTTCGCGAAGCTGGCCGACGTGCCGGCGGCCGAGCGCCCTCGGCGGTGCGCCGAGCTGCTGGAGCTGGTGGGGCTCACCGAGGCCGCCGACCGCGAACTCCGGAAGTACTCCAAGGGGATGCAGCAGCGGCTCGGCATCGCGCAGGCTCTCGTAGGCGACCCGGCCTTCGTGGTGCTCGACGAGCCGATGAGCGGGCTCGACCCCATCGGCCGCAAGGAGATCCGCGACCTCATCCTCGAGCTGAAGCGGCGCGGGAAGACGGTCTTCTTCTCCACCCACATCCTCCCGGACGTCGAGACGCTCTGCGATCGGGTCGGCGTGATCATCGGCGGCAAGCTGCGCGACGTCGGCACGCTCGACGCGCTGCTCTCCGCCGGCGTACGGAGCGTGGAGGCCACGTTCGTCGGCGCAGGCGGCGCCGGTCCCTTCGAGGGCGCGACACCCGTCTCACGCGAGGGTGACCGCGCCACCTGGTCGTTCGAGGCTGAGGCGGCGGCCGACGCTGCGGTGAAGGCGGTCGTCGGCGCGGGAGGGCGCGTCAGCGCGCTCACCGCGCACCGCGAGACGCTCGAGGACTTCTTCATGCGGCGGCTGGCAGGCTCCGCGGGGCGATGACACCCACCGAGCTTCCCGAACCTCTGCGCCTCGTCCTCGCCGTCTGGGCGACCGTGACCGGTGCCACGGTCGGCAGCTTCCTCAACGTCGTCATCGCGCGGCTGCCCTCGGGTGAGTCGATCGTCCGGCCGCGGTCGCGCTGCCCGCGCTGCCGGACGCCGATCGCCTGGTACGACAACGTCCCGGTCCTCTCCTGGCTCCTCCTGCGGGCGCGCTGCCGGAGCTGCAAGGCCCCCATCTCCGCCCGCTACCCGCTCGTCGAACTGCTCGGCGCGGGCGCCGGCTGGATGGCCTGGTCCCGGAACGGGCTCTCACCCGCGGCCCTCGTCGAGTTCGCCTTCGTGGCGGCGCTCATCGTCCTCGCGCTCATCGATCTCGACACCTGGAGCGTCTACCGCGTCATCAGCTTTCCGCTTGCCGGGCTGGGGCTCGTCGCGAATGCGCTCGGCGCGGGCGCGGCCCCTTCGGCGGTGTCGTCGGCGGCCGGCGCGGCCATCGCCTTCGGAGGGCTGGGGCTCTTCGCGTGGGGCTCGACCTTCCTCTTCCGCCGGATCGGCCGGATCGAGCGCGACGAGGAGGCGATGGGGCTCGGCGACGTGCACATCCTCACTGCCATCGGCGCCAACCTGGGCGGCTGGGCGCTCCTCCCGGTCCTGCTGCTGGCGTCGATCCAGGGGAGCCTCGTGGGGGCGGCGCTGATGCTCGTTGGCCGGGCCACGCGCGGCGCGAAGCACGGCGGCGACGCGCTCCCCGACGGCTTCGTCCCGCCGCGCAACGCGGTCCCGTTCGGCCCCTTCCTCGCGCTCGGCGCGATCGAGTGGCTCTACCTGTCCGGCGGGCTTGCGCGCGCGGTGCCCGCGCTCTCCGTCTTCGTCTAGGAGCCACGGTGCGGGGTCCGGTCCGGTTGGTCCTCTTCCTCGATCTCGCCGCGGTCGGCGCGGTGGTGGGCGCGGTGCTCTTCGGGGTGGGCGTCCCGCTCGCGGCGCGCGGCTCTCTGAGCCCCTCCGCGCTGGCTGGGCTCGTCGCCGT
>JBAVTL010000578.1:0-3348 GCA_049696175.1 Anaeromyxobacteraceae bacterium | reverse complement strand
GCCGCGAGCGCCGCGGCCACCGCGTGCTGGAGCGGCGTGCCGTTCGCGAAGGTGACGAACTGGTGCGCTGCCCGCAGCCCGGCGGAGAGCGCGGGCGGGGCGCAGGCCCACCCGATCTTCCAGCCGGTGCAGCCGAACGTCTTCCCCGCCGAGGAGATGACGACCGTCCGCTCGCGCATCCCCGGCAGCGCCGCGAGCGAGACGTGGGGCGCGTCGAAGGCGAGGTGCTCGTAGACCTCGTCGGTGATGGCCACCAGGTCGTGCCGCCGGCAGAGGTCGGCGATCGCCTCCAGCTCCGCGCGGGAGAAGACCTTGCCGGTCGGGTTGTGGGGAGTGTTGACCACGATGGCGCGCGTCCGTGGGCCGACGGCCGCCTCCAGCGCGCCGGCGTCGAGCGCGAAGCCGGGAGCCTCCAGCCGGACCGGGCGCCAGCTGGCGCCCGCCATGGCGAGGTCGGGCCGGTAGACGTCGTAGAAGGGCTCGAACAGGATCGCCTCGTCCCCCGGCTCGAGGATCCCCATCGTCGTGGCGTGGAGCGCCTCGGTGGCTCCGGCGACCACCGTCACCTCCTCGAGCGGGTCGTAGCGGAGGCCGTGGAACCGCTCCTGGTGCTCGGCGATCGCCGCGACGAGCTGAGGGATCCCGTAGGGTCGCGCGTACTGGTTGTGCCCCTCGCGGATCGCGCGGACGGCGGCCTCCTTCACGAGCTCGGGCGCGTCGAAGTCGGGGAATCCCTGGCCCAGGTTGACCGCGCCGGTCCGGACGGCGAGCGCCGTCATCTCGGTGAAGATCGAGGTCCCGAAGGGGCGCAGCGCCCCACGGATGCGTGGTTCGTCGCCGTCCGTCATGCCGCGACTCTACGCGCCAGCGGGCGCGCGATGAAGCGCGCCCGGAGGGCGGCCCTCGACCGCCCTTCGGAACGGGCCCAACGGGGCCGGTCGCACCGCGTTGCGCACGGTGCGGCGCCGACTAAGTGTCTGGCCATGAACGGCGCGCTCCTCGCACTCATGCTCTCGGCGACGACTCTCAAGGTGGGCGACAAGGCCCCGGACTTCACCCTCCCGGACACGGACGGCAAGCCCGTCACGCTCTCGAAGCTGCTGGGGGACGGGCCGGTGATCCTCGCGTTCTACGTGAAGGCCTTCACGTCGGGTTGAACGCGCGAGGTCCAGGCGTACCGGGATCGGCACGCGGAGGTAGCGAAGAAGGGGGCGAGGGTCGTCGGGATCTCCACCGACGACGTCGAGACCCAGCGGAAGTTCAAGGAGCAGTACGCGCTCCCCTACCCGCTCCTCTCGGACGCGGGCGGCAAGGTGGCGAGCCAGTACGCGGGGCTCATCCCGATCGTCCGCCGCGCAAATCGGGCGACCTACGTGATCGACCGCGACGGACGGATCGCCGAGATCATCACCGGCGGCGCGGCGATCGACCCGGCGGGGGCGATCTCGGCCTGCCCGTCCCACCGCTGAGGGGCCGGTGACGGCGGCGCTCCCGGTCTTGCGTTCGGCGTGTGCCGATGGATACTTCTGGGACGCAGCCAGCCACCAAGGGGGATCAGGCTTGCCCGAACCGACGCCTGCAATCCGAATCGACACGACGGGGATGCGCTGCCCGCTCCCCGTGCTGGCGCTCGGGAACGCGACGACCGCCGCGCTCCACGGGACGATCGTGGAGATCACGGGCGACTGCCCGACCTTCGAGGCCGACGTCCGGCGCTTCTGCGCGCGCCGCGGGAAGTCCGTCGTGGCCGTGAGAGGCGCGGCCCCCAGGCTCACCATCCAGATCCGGTTCTGACGGCGCGCCCTCAGCGCCCCTTGAAGTCGTCCGAGCGGACACCGTACCGCTTCAGCAGCCGGTGCAGGCTCTCGCGCTCCATCCCTGCGCGCTCTGCGGCGCGGGTGACGTTCCCCTCGAACTCCTGCAGGAGGGCGGAGAGGTACTCCCGTGAGACGCGATCACGCGCCTGGTCCACCGCGTCCCGGTACTGCATCTTCGCGAGCAGCTCCGGCGGGAGCGCGCCGCCGGGACCCCCGGTGACCTCGGCCGGCAGGTCCCGCGCCGTCACCGACGGGCCGCCCGCGAGCGCCACCGCCCGCTCCACGGCGTTCTCCAGCTCGCGGACGTTGCCGGGCCACGCGTAGGCGGCCAGGGCGCGCAGCGCGTCGGCGTCGATCACGTTCAGCGCGCGCCGCAGCGCGTTCGCGTGCTTGGCGAGGAAGTGTTCGGCGAGGAGCGGGACGTCCTCGCGCCGTTCGCGGAGCGCGGGGAGCCGGACAGGGAAGACGTTGAGCCGGTAGAAGAGATCCTCCCGAAAGCGCCCGGCCTGCACCTCGGCCTTCAGGTCGCGGTGGGTCGCGGCGATGATCCGGACGTCCACCGCCGTCGGCCGCACGTCGCCGACGCGCCGGATCTCCTTCTCCTGGAGCGCGCGGTTGAGCTTCACCTGGACCGCGAGCGGCAGCTCCCCGATCTCGTCGAGGAAGAGCGTCCCGCCCTCCGCCTCCTCGAAGAGGCCCGCCTTCGCCCCCGCCGCGCCCGTGAAGGCGCCGCGCGCGTGGCCGAAGAGCTCGCTCTCGACCAGCTCGCCGGGGAGCGCGCCGCAGTTCACCGGCACGAACCGCCGCTCCTTCCGCGCGCTGTGGAAGTGGATCGCCCTGGCCGCGAGCTCCTTCCCGGTGCCCGTCTCGCCGGTGAGGAGCACCGTGATGTCGATCCCCGCGGCCTGCTCGAGGAGCCGGTAGACCTCGGCCATCGCGGGGCTGCGCCCCACGAGGTTGTGGTACTGACGCGGGGGCTCCGAGGGGCCCGCGTCCGGGCTCGCCCGCGCGCGCAGCCGCTGCCGCTCCAGCGCCCGCGCCACCACCAGCGCGGCGTCGTCGGGATCGAAGGGCTTCGCGAGGTAGTCGAACGCCCCCTGCTTCATCGCCTCGACGGCGTCCGGGACGGTCGCGTAGGCGGTCATCATCACCACCTCGGTCTCGGGCGAGCGGGTCTTGGCGACGCGGAGCACCTCGAAGCCGTCGGCCCCCGGCATCCGCAGATCGGTGACGATGGCGTCGAAGTGCTGCGCGGCGATCAGCGCGATGGCGCGGTTCCCGTCGGCGGCGGTGGTGACGTCGAACGTCTCGCCGAGGATCCGCGCGAGGAGCTTCCGGATGTTCTCCTTGTCGTCGACGACCAGGACGCGCGCGCGCTCCATCTATCCCCTCTCCCGCGGCGCGGCCGGCAGCCGGACCGTGAACCGCGCGCCGCCCGACGGCGCCTCCCCGGCCTCGAGCTCGCCGCCGTGCGCGTTGACGATCCCCTGCGAGACCGCGAGCCCGAGCCCGGTGCCGGTCTCCTTCGTGG
>JBAVTL010000577.1:0-2897 GCA_049696175.1 Anaeromyxobacteraceae bacterium | reverse complement strand
GCCTGCACCCGATCCCTGGTGGTGGAGCGCGCCTCCTCGAGCAGCGGGCCGTACCGGAGCGCGACGGTCCCCGCGAGCCGCTCGGGCGAGAAGGCCTGCTCCTCCGCGGCGAGGACCGCCGGCGTCCGATCGATCCTCCCGGCGTAGGCGTCCACGAAGAGGATCCCTGCGACCCGCAGCGGGTGGCGCGACGCGTAGGCCGTCGCGAGCGTCCCGGCGAAGTCGTGGACCACGAGGACGAAGCGGCTCACGCCGAGCGCGTCGGCGACGCGCCCGAGATCCTCGCCGAGCGCCTCCGCCGTCAGCTTCCCGTCGCGCGGCGGCTCCGACAGCCCGAAGCCAGGGAGGTCGAGCGCGATGGCGCGGCGGCTCTTCCGGACGTGCTCGAGCTGCGCCGACCAGACGGCATGGTCTCCCCCCGCGCCGTGGACGAAGAGGACGGGGATCCCGCCCCGGCCGCCGTCGTCCACGTGGATCTTCCCCCGGGTCGTCGAGACGGTGCGCGTCGCCGCGGGCGCCGCAGGAGGCGCCGCGACAGGGGCGGCCGCGCACGCGGTGAGTCCGAGCAGCAGGGAGGCCAGGAGTGGGTGGCGCATGGAGAACGAGTAGCGCGCCGGAGCCGGAAAATATAGAAGCCCGGCCTCGTGAGAGGCCGGGCTTCGTGTGCATCAGGTGAAGCGGATCAGATGGCGCGAACGTTCGCAGCCTGGAGCCCCTTCGGGCCCTTCGTCACGTCGAACTCCACCTTCTGGCCCTCGGCGAGGGTACGGAACCCGTTCGCCTGGATGGCAGTGTGGTGGCAGAAGACGTCGTCGCCGCCGCCATCCTGGGTGATGAAGCCGAAGCCCTTCGCATCGTTGAACCACTTCACGGTACCGGTAGCCATTACTGGTGTTCTCTTTTCTGTTCTAGGACCGCGAATGTTGCAGTCCAGCCCAATCCGGATTTGAATCGGGAAGATGCGTGTATACGCGACTTCGAGCGGGAAGTCGAGCACGACATGTACGATTTTGCCTATGTGAACCGAAGGGGGCTATCGGCCACCCCCACCCGAAGGTTACAAAGGCGAATGCGCGACACGATACGGCAACCTCTAGTGAACCAGTGGGGCCGGCCGTGAGCGACCTCGAGCGCGGCTCGCTGGTCCAGCACGCGACGCTGGGGCTGGGCAAGGTCGTGTCGCTCGAGCCCGACGCGGTTCACGTCTTCTTCCCCGGGCGCGGCGAGCGGTTCGCGGCCAAGCTGCGGCTCCCCGGCGCGCGCGCCTTCCTCCGGGTCGGTCTAGAGGAGCGGAACGCCTGGCTGGAGGGGCTCACCTCCTTCACCCTCGACGACTCGACCGGCCGATGGGCCCTGCCTGCGCGGTGGCTCACGCTCGATCAGGCCGTCTCCCAGTTCCTCGCGGCGCAGCCGAAGGGCTTCACCGTCGTCCCGACCGGGCGCGCCTCAGTGTGGCGCGCCGCGCACCAGCTCTTCGTGGACACGCTCGGAGGCGGCGAGGCGGAGCGGCTGCTCGACGCCGGCGACGTGCGCGAGATCGTCAAGCGCATCCTCAAGGTGGGGAAGCTCGTCAGCCCGCTCCACGGCGAGGAGGAGCGCGACGCGGTCGAGGACGCGCTCGGCGACGACGACGTGAGCCGCCGCTTCCTGCGGGCGCTCTTCGAGCTCGTCTCGGTGCCGTCGCCGGGGCGCGCCCGGTTCGACAAGCTCTACCAGGTGGCCACCGCGCTGCCGGGCGCGCCGTCGGCCCGCTGGCTGCTGGTGACCCTCTTCCCGTTCATCGCGCGCCCGGAGAAGCACCCGCTCCTGCGCCCCGGCTCGACGCGCGAGGCGGCGGAGCGGCTCGGCTTCGATCTCCGCTACGACGCGAACCCCAACTGGGCCACCTTCTCCGCGCTCCGCGCGCTCTCGTCCAAGCTGCTGGAGGCGCTGGCGGAGGCCGGCGCACGCGACTTCGTCGACGTGGAGATCTTCGCGTACGCGGCGTCGACGATGCGGGCGAGCGGGGCGAAGCGGGCGACCAAGCGGGCCACGAAGGCCGTCGCGGCGGCGCCCGAGAGCGTGAACGGCAGCGCACCGGCGAAGGTCGCCGTCGCGAAGGCCGAGAAGGTCGTGGCGAAGCCGGCGCGAAAGCCGGCGGCGGTTAAGCCATCGAAGAAGGCAACGAAGAAGCCGTCCATGACCGTCCGCGCGAAGTCGATCGCGGCGAAGCCCCGGCGCCACGCGCCAACCACCGCATCAAGGAGGACCCGATGAACGACCAGTACAAAGAGTTCAAGGGCCGGCTACGGAAGCTCGACGAGATCCTCACCGATCGGGGGCAGGGGAACGCGGACTTCGCCCAGGCCCTGAGCAAGGTCCGGCGCGCCGAGCGCCACGGCGACCGCACGCGCGCCCCCAGCACCGAGCTGGTCGGCCTGCTCGAGCGGGCCGAGGGGATCGCCCGCGCGCTGGCTTGATCGCCCCCGCACCCTGCCCTCTCCCCCGGTGGGGGAGAGGGGTTGAATGAGTGCAGTTCGCGATTGAAGACCCCCTCCCCCGCAGCGCGGGTGAGGGGGTTTGCATTTGTGCCCAGCGCTCGCTGGAGACGGTCGCGAGCCGCCAGCGAAGCCCGGTCGTCAGATCGCGGTTCACAGCGCGCACGTTCCGTGAGAGGTTTCGCTCCCAGTCACTGATCCGCTCAGTGAACCGACGGTCGATCGGGGTGGGGGTGAACGATGCAGGCAGGACGGATCGGGCTGGAGCTCTCGGCGGGGCACCTCTCGGCGGAGGAGCTCGCGGTGACGAAGGTGGAGGGCCGGGAGGGGCTCTCTGAGCCGTACGCGTTCGCGGTGGACTTCGTGCTGCGGAGCGAAGACGGGCTCGACCTTGACGAGCTGCTTGGGCGTGAGGGGGAG
>JBAVTL010000576.1:0-5629 GCA_049696175.1 Anaeromyxobacteraceae bacterium | reverse complement strand
GAGCCGCAGCGGCCCGGGCTCGAGGCCGACCCGCGGCGCCAGCTCGCGCAGGAGCTCGGGGAGGAGCGTGAGGAACGCCGCGCCGAGCGCCGGCCCCCAGTACCGCGCCGTCCCGCCCACCACGGCGAAGACGAGCATGTCCACCACCCGGCCGAAGGAGAAGCCGTTCGGCGCGACCATGAAGGTGAGGTGCGCCTCGAGGCCGCCCGCGAGCCCCGCGATCGCCGCGCCGAGCACGAGCATCGCGAGCTTGTAGGCGGCGCTCGGGATCCCCAGCGTGCGCGCGGCGGGCTCGTCCTCGCGGATGGCCTCGAGGGCGAACCCCCACTTCGAGCCCCGCAGGCGGCCCAGGACGAAGAGCACGACCCCGACGGAGAGGAAGACCATCCAGAGCTTCGTCTTCTGCGGGATGGCGACGATCCCCTGGGCGCCGTTCACGTGGTCCCAGTTCACGAGGCCGAGCCGGACCACCTCTCCGAACGCGATGGTGGCGATGGCGAGGAAGACGCCCTTGAGCCGCAGGACCGGCAGGCCGAGGGGCACCGCGACCACCGCGGGGAGCAGCGCGCCCGCGGCGAGCGCGAGCGGGAACGCGAGGTCCGCCTCCATGGTCAGGAGGGTGGCGGCGTACGCGCCGATGGCCATGAAGCCCGCGCTGGACAGGGCGAGCTGGCCGGCGGAGAGGGTCACGTAGACCGACAGCGCGAGGAGCGCGTTGAGCCCGATGTAGCCGAGCGTCGATTCGTAGGTGAGGAAGAGGTCCTGCAGGGTCTCCATCGGTTGGTCTCACGCCTCCCGCATCGAGCTCGCACCGAGCAGCCCGCGCGGCCGGAGGACGAGGATGACGAAGAGCCCTGCGAAGGAGACGACGTCGCGGTAGCTCGCGCCGAAGTGGGCGACCACGAAGACCTCGCTGAGCCCGAGGGCGAAGCCCGCGATCACAGCTCCCGGCATCGAGCCCATCCCGCCGAGGATGATCACCGCGAGCCCCTTCAGCTCCACGCTCCGCCCCATGTCCGTCGAGATGGAGTTGAAGGCGAGCCCGAAGAGGGTGCCGGCCGCGCCGCCGAGCGCCGACGAGATGAAGAACGAGGCGGCGATGACGCGGTCTACGTTCACGCCGAGGACGCGGGCGGCGCGCGGGCTCTCGGCCACCGCGCGGATCTCCCGCCCGAGGCGCGTGCGCGTCACGAGCCAGGTGAGGAGGACGAAGATCGCCAGCACGACGGCGATGATGGTGAGCTGGAGGCGGGAGACGACGCCGCCGAGGAGCTGGATCTGGCGGTCCGGGACGGTGCCGAACGGGAAGCGCGAGACGTTCGGGCCGAAGGCCTCCAAAGCGATCGCCTCGATGACGATGGCCACGGCGAGGGAGCTGATGAGCCCCGAGACGTTGGAGTCCGCGCGCCCGCGCAGCGGCCGGAAGGCGACCCGCTCGAGGACGAGGCCGAGGAGCCCGGCGGTGAGGACCGCGAGCGGCAGCGCGACCAGGATGTGGAGCCCTGCGTCACCCACCAGGGCGAGGGCGACGTAGCACGCGAGCATGAAGACCGCCGCGTGGGCGAGGTTCAGGATGTCCAGGACCCCGAAGACGAGGGTGTAGCCGAGCGCGAACAGGGCATAGATGCTGCCGAGGAAGAGTCCGTTGATGATCTGCTGTCCCACGCCCGGCTCCGGCCCCGAGGACTACGGGACGATCTGGAACTTCCCGTCCTTCACCACCTGCACGCTCGGCTCGTGGTTCCCGTCCCGGTTCGGGAGGAAGGAGAACGTCCCGAGCGGGGTCGCGAGCCCCCTCACCTTCGCGAAGCCGTTCTTCACGTCGTCGCGGCGGCCCTTCATGCCGGCCTGCTTGATCGCCTCGGCGATGACGAGGACGCCCGTGTAGGCCTGGGCGCAGAACTGGTCGGGATCGACGCCGCGCGCCTGCATCACCTTCAGGAAGCTCTGGTTGGCGGCCTCGGTGCTGAGCTTGTTCCAGCTCGTGCCGACGTAGACGCCCTCCGCGGCCGGGCCGGCGTTCTTGATGAGGGCGGGCGAGTTGAAGCCGTTCCCGCCCATGATGGCGACCTTCCAGCCGAGCTGGCGCGCCTGCAGCACGATCCCGGCGGCGTTCTCGGCGAGGGCCGAGACCATGAGGATCCCAGGGGCGAGGGCCTTCAGCGCCGTGAGCTGGGCGTTGAAGTCGCGGTCGGGCTTCGCGAAGGTCTGCGTGCCGACGATGCGGATGCCCTGCGCGTCGAGCGCGGCCTTCATCACGCTGTAGCCGGCCTGGGTGAACGCGTCGTCGTTGCCGTAGAGGACGCCGGCGGTCTTGAAGCCGAGCCTCGCCTGGAGGCGCTTCAGGGCGCCAGGGATCACCTGGGCCTCGGTGAGCGAGACGCGCCAGACGTAGTCGCCGATGTCGGTGATCCCCTTCGGCGCGGTGTTCGAGATCGCGACGACCGCCACCCTCGACGCCTGCGCGAGCGGATTCGCGGCCGTGGCAGTGTTCGAGAGCGTCGGCCCGATGATGGCGTTCACCTTGTCCCTGTTGATGAAGCGCTGGTAGACGGCGATCCCCTGCTCCTTCGTGGACGCGTCGTCCTCGACGACGGCCTGGAGCGTGATGCCCCCCAGCTGGCCGCTCTTGTTCACCTCGTCCACAGCCGCCAGGATGCCGGCCTTCTGGGTGGCGCCGTAGACCGCGGCCGGGCCCGTCATGCTGAGCGCGGCGCCGATCTTCACGACCTCCTTGGCGCCGGCCCTGTCTCCTGCGGCCAGCCCCAGCACGGCGATGACTGCCAGTGACATCCGTCCCGCGAGGCGCATGTGAGCTCCCTTCGAGGTGTCCGATCGTGGTTGGATGTTCGTACGAGAAACGAGGGGCTGTGGCAAGCGGTCGCGTGCCCACGCGGGCCAGCGACGTGACGCGGGCGGCGCTCAGCCCTGGCTGCGGAACCAGGCGATGGTCCGCGCCATCCCCTCGTCGAAGGCGACGCGCGGCTCCCACTTCAGGATCTCCCGCGCGCGCGTGATGTCGGGCTTGCGCAGCTTCGGGTCGTCCTCGGGGAGCGGCCGGTGCTCGATCGGCAGGTTCGTCCCCGCCAGCCGCTGCACCGCCTGGGCGAACGCCAGGATGGTCATCTCGTTCGGGTTCCCGACGTTCACGGGGTCGCCGTAGCCGGAGCCGAGCAGCCGCATGAGCCCGTCGACCGTGTCCTCGACGAAGCAGAAGCTCCGCGTCTGCGTGCCGTCGCCGAAGACCGAGATCGGCCTCCCCGCCAGCGCCTCTCCGACGAAGGCGGGGACCACGCGGCCGTCGTCGAGCCGCATCCGGGGCCCGTACGTGTTGAAGATGCGGGCGATGCGCGTGTCGACCTTCTTGTAGCGCCGGTACGCCATCGTGATGGCCTCGGCGAACCGCTTCGCCTCGTCGTAGACGGCGCGCGGGCCGATGGGGTTCACGTTCCCCCAGTAGCTCTCGCGCTGCGGGTGCTCCAGCGGATCGCCGTACACCTCGGAGGTGGACGAGAGGAGAAACGTCGCGCCGGTCCGCTCGGCGAGCTTCAGCGCGTTCTCCACGCCCACCGAGCCGACGCGGAGCGTCTCGAACGGGTGACGCAGGTAGTCAACGGGCGAAGCAGGCGACGCGAGGTCGAGCACCGCGTCGAGCGGGCCGCTGATCGGGTCGAGGGGATCGCAGACGTCCCGCTCGACGAGCTCGAAGCGGGGCTCGGCCTTCAGGTGGTCGAGGTTCCGGCGCGTCCCGGTGATCAGGTTGTCGATCCCCACGACGGACCAGCCGTCCGCCAGGAGTCGATCCACGAGGTGCGAGCCCACGAAACCGGCCGCCCCCAGGACGGCCGCACGCCGAGGCGACATCGTGGTCACTCCCGCTCGCGGCGGGAGGCCGCGTCGTCAAGCGTCAACTGGCCCGGCATGGTCCCCCGGTACTTCTCCAGCACCAGATCGATCCCCTGCCGTATGTACTCCGCCACCGGCACCTTGGTCCGATCGTGGAGCACCTTCAGGCGGTCGTTCTGCTCCGGCGTGATGTAGACCGTGGTCGAGATCTTCTTGCGGGGCATGGTCTCGGCGTGAAGGTATGTGACCATGGATGACCTGTCAAACGAGCGCAGCCCCTGCCGCCGTCCTTGAGGACGGCGAAGACGACGGTTAGAATTCCGCACCCTTAGCCTTTAGGACAACGCCAATGCGCCGACTTCTCCCACTCGCCGTCGTCTTCGCCGCCGCCTGTGCCCATAAGGCGCCACGAGAGGAGAAGCCGACGACGCAGCCGGCGCTGCCGACCGCCGCCGAGGTGGCCGAGATGCAGGCCGGGCCGGGCGAGAAGCTCGCCGAGATCGACGTAAACCGCGACGGGAAGCCGGACGTCTGGAAGATCACCCGCGACGTCGGCGGCAAGGAGCTGGTCGTCCGCAAGTTCATGGACCTGAACGGCGACGGCCGCATCGACGCGCGCGAGTACTACGCCGAGGACGGCACGCTCGCGAAGGTCGTCTACGACATGGACTTTGACGGCCAGCCAGACGTCGTGCGCTTCTACGAGAAGGATCAGCTAGTCCGGAAGGAGTACGCCCTCGGCTTCGACGGCATCTCCCGCACGTACAGCTACTACGAGAAGGGCAAGCTCATCCGCAAGGAGCGCGACACCAACGGCGACGGCAACGTCGATTACTGGGAGTACTGGGAGAACGGCGTGCTCGACCGGATCGGGTATGACGACGACGGCGACGGCCAGGTGGACCGCTGGGAGTCCAAGAAGATCGTCACGGCACCCGAGGAGGGCGCCGCTGCAGCCGCCGCGCCCCCTGCCGACCCGCTCAAGCAGTAGATGGATCTTCCCCTCTCCCCTCAGGGAGAGGGGGCGGCCGCGCTCTCCGCCGTAATGTGCGAGCCAGGCGGCCGCGCGGCGCACCTCCGGCCGCGACGCTGCCGGCGTGGATCCCGGAAGCCCTCGAACATCGCGGGATCGCGCCCGGCACGCCCGTCGCATCGTGACGGGGGATGCCCCGCGCCCCCCTCCTCCGCCTCGCCCTCGTCGGCTTCCTGTCCATGAGCGCCGCCTGCTTCGCGAGCCGCCGGGTCCACCCCCGCGCCGCGGAGGAGCTGAAGCGAGGGTACGCGTACGTCGCGGAGGGAGACCTGGAGCGCGCCCAGGTGGCCTTCGCCCACGCGCTGGAGTTCGATCCGGACCTCGTCGAGGGGGAGAACGGCCTCGGCGTGGTCGCGCGCAGCCGCGGGGATGTTCCCGAGGCGCTCCGAAGGTTCGGCAGGGCGCTGGCGACGGACCCGTCGTTCGCCGAGGGGCACGCGAACCGCGGCGAGCTGCTGCTCTCGGCCGGCCAGGACGAAAGCGCGGAGCGCGAGCTGACCGCCGCCCTCGCGCTCAACCCGGACCTGATCGAGGCGCGCCACAACCTCGCGCGCGCCCTGCTGCGCCGCGGCCTCGCCGAGCCGGCGCATCGCACCGCCCTCTGGACGCGCGCCCGGGACGCCTACCTGCACGTCCTGGAGACCGACGCGACGCGCGCGCAGGCCCACTCCGACCTCGCCCTGCTCGACTACCTCTCGGCGCACCCCGAGCGCGCCGAGGAGCGCTGGGCGCGCGCGGCCGAGCTGGCGC